>CAZXWB010000149.1:0-4754 GCA_964644395.1 uncultured Hyphomonadaceae bacterium
ATCAGAGATACACTATACGACATACGCTGAGGAGTAAGAGACCCTATGTCGCCTTACCACCAGATCAGCAAGGCTTTCCTCCAGCGCTTCGAGGCGTCCCCTGGATTCGTCGTGCGCGCGCCGGGACGCGTGAACTTGATCGGTGAGCACACAGACTATAACGACGGCTTCGTGCTGCCCATGGCCATCGACCGGGCGATCTGGATCGCGCTGCGGCCCCGTGACGACGGCGAAGTGCGCGTGCACTCGTTGGATTTCGACGACACGACGCACTTCGCCCTGCACGCTCTCCAGAACACCAGCGCCGGCTGGGCGGAGTATCTGAAGGGTGTGACCTGGTCGCTCCAGGAGGCGGGCTATGCGCTGCGAGGTTGGGAGGGCATGGTCGCCGGCGATGTCCCCAGAGGGGCAGGTCTCTCGTCCTCGGCCGCCCTGGAGCTCGCCACGGCGCGGGCGTTTGCGGCAGTCTCGGATCTACCGTGGGATGCAGCAGAGATGGCGAAGCTCTGTCAACGCGCCGAGAACGACTGGGTCGGCATGAAGTGCGGCATCATGGACCAGATGATCTCCGCGGCGGGGCAGGCCGACCACGCCCTGCTAATCGATTGTCGCTCGTTCGAGACGGAGGTAGTGCCGCTGCCAGCCGAGGCTGTGGTGGTGGTGCTCGACACAGGGACCCGTCGCGGCCTGGTCGACTCGGCGTACAACGAGCGCCGGAGGCAGTGTGAGGCTGCAGCACGCTTCTTCGGCGTCCCCGCGCTGCGTGACGTGAGCGTCGAGCAATTCGAGGCCCGGTCGGAGGCGCTGGACGAGGTTACGCGTCGGCGCGCCCGCCACGTCATCACGGAAAACGCACGCACGCTGCAGGCGGCGGAGGCAATGCATCGCGACGACCCAGTGGAGATGGGGCGCCTGATGAACGCCAGCCACGCCAGCTTGCGCGACGATTTCGAGGTCTCAAGCGAGGCGCTAGACGCGATGACCGCGTGCGCCAGGCAGGAGGAAGGCTGCTACGGCGCTCGCATGACGGGCGCCGGCTTCGGCGGCTGCGCTGTGGCGCTCGTGCGTGCTGAGGCGGCTGACGCGTTCGCCGCCAGCGTGGCGGACTGCTACCAGAGCGCCACGGACATCGTGCCCAACGTCTACGTCTGCGCGGCGGCGAGCGGCGCCACGGTGGTGACACGTTCCTGATACACGCAGTGGATGCAGATCCCTCCAAGGACCCATCGCTTACCCCCAATTCTACGGCAGCGAAGGCCTCTAGGCCAGGCGGAGCTGGATCCCTGCCGCGATTGCCCAGGGCTCCGCAGGTTTTGGGCTGGGCGAGATAGGCGTCATCTTTCAGCCCACGTTGTCAAAGCGATCGGAAAGTTTGACGTGCAGACCCGCGTTGTGGTACAATCCCCTGGAGATCCAGATCACAACTGGCGAGTTCGATTTCGCCCGCTGGATCGCTGGATGTCGTTATCCCGAGAGCAACCCAAGAGCGCAGACGAGGAGACCATGGAACGAAAGCAGTATGTAGCAGCAATCGATCAAGGCACGACCAGCACCCGCTTCATGATCTTCACCCACGGCGGTGAGGTGGTGGGATCGCACCAGCTGGAGCACGAACAGATCTACCCTGAACCTGGCTGGGTTGAGCACGATCCCATGGAAATCTGGGAGCGTGTCCAGGAAGTGATCAGAGGGGCACTCCGAAGGACCGGCGTCAAGCCCCAGGAGATCGCCGCCATCGGCATCACGAACCAACGCGAGACCACCGTCGTCTGGAACAAGAACACCGGGGAGCCGTACCACAACGCCATCGTCTGGCAGGACACGCGCACGGACAAGATCTGCAGTGCGTTAGCGGAGGACTACGGACAGGATCGCTTCCGCGACAAAGTCGGTCTGCCGCTGGCGACGTACTTCTCCGGCCCCAAGATCAAGTGGCTATTGGACAACGTCGAGGGCCTGCGCGCCGCAGCCGAACGCGGCGATGCCCTCTTCGGCACGATGGATACCTGGGTGATCTGGTGGCTCACAGGCGGTCGCGACGGCGGCGCACATGTGACAGACGTGACCAACGCCAGCCGCACGATGCTGATGGATCTCAAGACGCTAGATTGGGACGACGAGATTCTGGAGATCATGGGCATTCCCAAGCAGATGCTCCCAGAGATCCGACCTTCCAGCGACCCGAGCATCTACGGTCACACGCCCAAGAGCGGGCCGCTGACCGCCGAGATCCCCGTTTGTGGCGATCTGGGGGATCAACAGGCGGCCCTCTTCGGTCAGACCTGCTTCAGCCCCGGCGAGGGCAAGAATACGTACGGGACAGGCTGCTTCATGTTGCTCAACACCGGCACCGAGATCGTACCCAGCGATAGCGGTCTGCTGACCACCTTAGGCTACAAGGTGGGCCACAAGCCAGCGGTCTACGCGTTGGAGGGCTCCATTGCTATCACCGGGGCATTGGTGCAGTGGCTGCGCGACAACCTGGACCTCTTCGAATTCGCCAAGCACATCGAGGATTTTGCCGGGAAAGTCGAGGACAGCGGTGGCATCTACTTCGTGCCCGCTTTCTCCGGCCTGTTCGCGCCGTACTGGCGCAGCGACGCCCGAGGTGCGATTGTCGGGCTGACGCGTTACATCAACAAGTACCACATCTGCCGCGCCGCCCTGGAGGCCACGGCCTACCAGACCCGCGAGGTGATCGAGGCCATGGAGAAGGACTCCGGTGTCCAGCTGAAGGCCCTTAAGGTCGATGGTGGGATGACCCACAACAGGCTGCTCATGCAGTTCCAGGCCGACATCTTGAATGTACCGGTGATCCGTCCCACCGTGTCCGAGACGACGGCGCTCGGCGCAGCCTACGCCGCCGGATTGGCCGTCGGTTTCTGGGATGATGTAGAGGCGCTGCGCAAGAACTGGAACATCTCTCAAACCTGGAGACCCCAGATGGACGCCGAGACGCGCGGCGAGCTCTACGCAGGTTGGAAAAAAGCGGTCACCCGCACGTTCAACTGGGTGGAGTGAGGCCCGGTCGAGGGGAGCCACGGGGCTCATGACTTTGTAGCGGGATCACGTTTCACGCCCTAAGTCTGACATTTCACGTTTTACGCTTGACGCTTCGTTTCTCAGTTGTATGGAGGGAACCAAGGCATGGCAGAGAGGACAGATATCACATACATCCCCGTAAACGTCACTGAGGACTTCATGATGGCGGTATTTCAGGGCCTCGGCGTCCCCGAGGACGATGCGCGCATCTGCACCGACGTGCTCATCGCCGCCGATCTACGGGGCATCGAGTCGCACGGTGTGGGTCGTCTCAAGTACTACTACGACCGCATCCAGCGCGGACAGCACCGGGTGAGGACCGAGATAGACGTCGTCAAGGAGACGGAAACCACCGCCTTGATCGATGGACACCACGGCATGGGCCACGTGATCGCCCATCGTGCGATGGAGATGGCCATAGACAAAGCGAAGGAATACGGCGTGGGCGCGGTGACGGTACGCAATGGCACCCACTTCGGCATCGCTGGATACTACACCCTGATGGCCGCGGAGGAGGGGATGATCGGCCTGACCGTGACCAACGCGCGACCGGCCATCGCCCCTACATTCAGCAGCGAGCCCATGCTCGGCACCAATCCGATTGCCTTCGCCGCGCCCTCCGACATGGACTTCCCGTTCTGCTTCGACGGCGCCACATCGATCATTCAGCGGGGCAAGGTCGAGGTGCTGTCCCGCGCCGAGAAGCCCATGCCGGAAGGCTGGGTCATCGACGCCAAGGGCAGGCCGCTCACCGATCCCGATCAGGCTCTCGAGGACTTCGGCAAAGCGCAGGCTGCGCTGCTGCCGCTGGGCGGAGCCGGAGAAGAACTGGCCGGGTACAAGGGCTATGACCTGGCCACGATTGTTGAGATCCTCTCAGCCTCGCTTTGCGGTGGCGTGTTTATGAAGGATCTGCTGGGGTTCGAAGAGGATGGCACGCGACGTCCGTTCATGCTGGGTCACTTCTTCCTGGCCATCGATGTCGAGCACTTCATCCCGCTGGAGCTCTCCCGCCGCATCACGGGCCAGATCATGCGCACGCTGCAGAACGCGCGCAAGGCGCCGGGCGAGGAGCGGATCTACGTAGCCGGGGAGAAGGAGTACGAGAACGAACAGCTCATCCCCGAACGGGGCATCCCCGTCAACGCCAACCTGCGGCGGGAGCTTCAGGCGATGCGAGATGAGCTGGATATCCCCGGGTACGAAGCTTACTTCTGAGGCAGGTCGGCCTTGAAGCGTCGTTCAGCGCCAAGACGGAGCGTACGGACAAGAAAGGAGACTAGGCATGCAGAGACTGGAGACCCAGGTGGTCGTTATCGGCGGCGGAGTCGCTGGCTGTGGTGTCCTGCGCGACCTGGCTATGCGGGGCCTGGACGCGATGCTAGTCGAGCGGGGCGGCCTCGCCGAGGGCACGTCGCGCAACTTCCATGGGCTGTTCCACAGCGGAGGACGCTACGCCGTCGAGGACCCGGCCGCTGCCAAGCAGTGTATCCAGGAGAATCGCATCCTGCAAGAGATCGCTCCGCACGCTATTGAGGCTACCGGTGGCTTCTTTGTCGTGCTCAACAACGAGGACGAGGCGTTCTTACCGAGATTCCTCAACGCTTGCGAAGCGTGCGGCATTCCGATCAAGACGCTCTCCGGCGCGGAGGCCCTAAACATTAGGTTTGACCAGCACCTTAATAATCGCATAATTAGAAGTCAGTAGCCGC
>CAZXWB010000150.1:0-4753 GCA_964644395.1 uncultured Hyphomonadaceae bacterium
ACCTACCAGCGCCTGCAGGCAGACGGCCGTGGCGCAGAGGCGATGACGGTGATCAGCGAGGACATGCAGCCCCAGCTGGCCGAGGCCGGGCTCTATGTCTGCGGCATCTACGCCCTGTCGAACACGCTCCGTCTCAGCCCCGAACAGCGCGCGGCAAACAAGGCCGCGCTGCCCGTGGCGGTTGCCATGAACTGGGCCAGTGCGAGCGCCGTGCCCTTCGGAGACGACGCTACGGGCGCGGTCTATTTCGCCTCGGCGACGGCATCGACCCTCTATGGCATGCCGCCATCAAGCACCGAACCGGTCTTCTGCATCGCCGCGCGTAATGATCTGACCGAAGCGGTGGAGGTGCTGCGCGCCTGGCCGACACCGTCCGACTGCGTGAAAACCGCCATGGACAATCCGACGGCCGCGGCGCCTGCGCCGGAACCGGAAACCGCCCCAGAGCCAGAGCCAGAGCCCGTCATCATCGCGTCCGTCCAGGCTGTGCCGGCGGCAGACAGCGACGAAGGCGACACGCCCGTGCCGGCCGCGCCTGAAACTGCGCGCGCCGAGGCTTCGGCGCGGTCGATCAATACAGAAACCGCGAGCGAAACGGCCACCGACACGTCATTGCCCGCACCTGCCGAGGCCGTCGAGGCCGAAGACAACATCCCCGAAGCGCCGCCGGAGCCCCTCGTGTCCACGGAAGAACTGAACCGTGCCGCACTGTCGGGCGAGGATGTCACGGCCCTGTCAGCCACGCGCGCCGCCGCCCGCGGTGTGCCCCAGCCTTCGGAAGGCCGCGAAGATGCGGGCGCCCCGATCGATGAGGCTGTGAGCGGCGCGGAGGACACCTACGACGAGCCCGACGTCTACCCCACGGAGGGCATTCCCGAAGGTGCCCCGCCGCCGGCGCGCTCAGCGGCCTCTGGCGCACCGCCGGCCCAGCGCCCGCCCATGCGCGTGGCGCCGCCGCGCGAGGGCCTCTCCTCGTGCCAGGCCTTCTTCAAGAATTACTGGACCGATGCCGGTACGATTGTTCAGATACAGGACACGTTCTGCCGCACCAGCGATGGCGATTACGTGCAGGTCAGCTCCGACTACCGGGTCATCGAATAGCGCGCTGGGCGTCTGACCCGAAAACCTGACGTATCACGGTCTCGTGTTCTGGGCGGGGTGCTGCGAGAACAACCCGCGCGGCGTTTTCGTTCATATTCGAACCCGCTGTATTTACCGAAAACTGTCAATCTTTCAGCTTTTTCTTCACCCTCTTGTCCCATCCTGCGGGAAAACCTGGAGGAATCGGTGATGCAAACGGCGATGATGGCGAATGATGTTGCCCCGGGCGGCTGGCGGGCATGGATGACCGGGCCGGCGGTATTCTCGCCTCAACCGGGCCAGTTCTACTGCATTGACGTGCAGCGGCTCCTGCGCACGCCGCGTCTGGCGCTGCCCCTCGGCCCCGTGGCGCGGGTGTTCTTCCTCTCCGTCGATGTCCTGACCGCCCTGATCAGCGCGCTGGTGATCTTCCTTGCCTGCGCGGTGGATGTGCGCATCCTCCTCGCCGGGGGGCTCGGCGTTGCGCTGCTGATCCTGGCCCAGCGACAGGTGGCGGCCTGGCTCGTGGCGCGCGCCGCCGCCGGTGATGCGCGCGATTTCACCTATCTCTACCGCGCCGGCCTGATCCGCCGCCTGCCCTGAACCGGCCTGCGCCGGCGTCAGATCCCGAAGGTGCCGAGCAAAGCGGCGGCGACGGCGACGAGGGTGAACATGAGCGAGAAGCTCACCGCCACGGTGCGCCGGGTCTTGCGGCTCTGGCGCACGCCGGGCGGCGCCTCGCCCTTCTTCTTCGGCGCGAGCGTCCAGCGATTGGTGAAGAAGCCGAAGGCGGCCAGGCCCGCACAGATCCCCGCGCCGAAATTGAAGGCCAGCACGCTGAACGCCGTGGAGGCGAGCAGCAGCCCCGATGTCACCGTCGACACCGAAAGTATGAGCTGGCGGACATGGCCGTCGGCGCGCGAGGCATCGAGGCGGTCATAGGAGACGTTCGGCGCGATCACGCAGGCGACCCAGGCCATCCCGGCCGCCACCCCGGCAAACAGGGCCCCGAGTTCCCCGGCAAACGCCGCAAACCAGTTGAACATTTGGCGATCCCTTCGCGCAAGCCGGCTTCCCGCAGCTTCGCTTACTGCGCTTCGACCGATGCGTCACGGGGCTGAGGCAATCGATGGTGACGAGTGGGGGGATCGCGCTCCGCCAGCCCCCTCTGGCCTCGACCGTGCCTCCTGCGTTACAACCCATTTCACGCAACACACAGAAGGTGAGGTGATGGAAAGAATGAGATTGCTGGCGATCGCCGTGGGGCTCATGGCCCTTTCGGCCTGTGCGACGTTTCCGACGGACACACGCGTGGCGGATTATTGCGCCGATCCGGGCAACAGTGACGACGCGGTCTGCCAACTCAGCATGGAGATCGAGGGCAACCGCACCGCGCTGTCGGAGACGAGCCTGTCCCTGTCGGAGGCCCGCCAGATCGCCGACACGGCCCTGGAAGGCGCCGAGCGCGCCCAGTCCACGGCGGAGACAGCCAACCGGAAGGCCGATGAGGCCCTGCGCAGGGCCGATGCCGCGCTGCGCCCCGATGATCTCGATTGCGAGACGCGGGTCATCCAGAAGACCGATATCGGCACCTGCCGGCCGGGCTATACGGTGATGAGCTGCACCCAGACGCGATACACCTATCGCGCCGGGGGACCGAGCATCCTGCGCGAAATCGACGACAAGCAGTGCCGTTTCCACGACCGCGTGCTGGAGATGCGCGTGCGCTGCTGCCGCGGGGCGGGTACGGGCACGACGAGTGAGCCGGCACCGCTCAATGGAGGCACGGGCTTGAGGCGCTCGCGCCCCGATGTGCCTACGTCGCCTTAGGACCAAAGGATTCCGCACGGCCACTGCTGCAAATGCGTAAACTTCCCTATACTCCCCGGCAGGGATTCTGAGCAGTCCTCTCCGGGGAGTAGTTTCATGGCCGATCCGAATGCCCATGCCGACCATGCCGTGGTGGTGAAGGACACGCTCGTGTTCCTCTTCGCCGCCGGCGTCTTCGTGCCGGTGCTCAAGCAATTCAAGGTGCCGTCCGTCATCGGCTTCGTGCTGGCCGGGCTCGCCCTTGGGCCCTTCGGCCTCGGCGCCCTGGCGGAGACCTGGCCGATCCTCGCCAACCTCACCATCACCGACACCGAGAGTGCGACCATCTTCGCCGAGCTGGGCGTGCTGTTCCTGCTCTTCCTGCTGGGCCTGGAATTCAGTTTCGGCAAGCTCTGGAGCCTGCGGCGCGTGGTGTTCGGCGCCGGCGGCCTGCAATCGGGCCTGAGCGCGCTCGTCATCGGTGGCGTGCTCATCGCCTTCGGCATGGAGCCTGTCCCCGCTGCGATTGTCGGCCTTGCGCTGGCCCTGTCGTCCACCGCCATCGTCATGCAGTTCCTGATCGACGAGCGCCGGGCGGCGACCCCGGTGGGCCGCACCAGCCTCGGCGTGCTGCTCTTCCAGGACATTCTTGTCGCGCCGATCCTGATCTTTGTCGGCTTCGCCGTGGGCGGGGACGGCCAGTCGCTTACCGCCACACTGCTCGATGCGCTGTGGAAGGGCGTGGCGGCGCTGGCGGTGATCATCCTCATCGGGCGTTACGCTCTGCGCCCGGTCTTCCGCCTGGCGGTTCATGCCGGCGGCCGGGACTTCCTCATGGCGATCACCCTGCTCACCCTGGTCGGCGCCGCCGCGCTCACCGCCAGTGCGGGGCTGTCGCTGGCGCTCGGGGCGTTCCTGGCCGGGCTGCTGCTCGGCGAGACCGAATTCAAGCACCAGACCGAGGTGGATCTTGAACCCTTCAAGGGCCTGCTCCTCGGGCTCTTCTTCATGACCGTGGGCATGGCGCTCGACGTGTCCGTGGTCGCTGCCCAGTGGCCCCTCGTGCTCGGCGGGCTGGTGGCACTTCTCGTGGCGAAATTCGTGCTCTGCGCCCTCGCGCTCAGGCTTTTCGCGGGCAGCTGGCCGCTCTCGGTG
Source organism: uncultured Hyphomonadaceae bacterium (assembly GCA_964644395.1). Taxonomy (GTDB): domain Bacteria; phylum Pseudomonadota; class Alphaproteobacteria; order Caulobacterales; family Hyphomonadaceae; genus JBGSUF01. Next base: position 4,045 of record CAZXWB010000150.1, read on the forward strand.
GAAGCCTCGCTCCTGCTTGCGCCCGCCGGGGAGTTTGCCTTCGTCGTCTTCGCCGCCGCCACAGCGCTTGGCGGGCTGGACCGTGAGACCGTGGCCATTGGCTCGGCGATTGTCGGCCTGTCCATGATCCTCATCCCCGTGCTCGGACTGATCGGCCCGCGCGTGAGTGGCCGCATGGCAAAGCCGGTCACCGCCCACAGCGATCTCAGCGAGATGACCGAGACCGAGGGTCATGTCATCATGATTGGCTATGGCCGTGTCGGCCGGGCGATCTCGCAGATCCTGCGTGCCGAGGGCGCCGATGTCATTGCCCTGGAACGTGATCCGACCCGCATTGCCCGGCTTCGCGAGAAGGGTGAGCCGGTCTATTTCGGCGACGGCTCACGGGCGGAAGTCCTCGAAAAGGCCGGCGTGCACGGCGCCGCCCTCCTGATCGTGACCATCGATGATCCCGGCATGGCCGAGACCATGGTGCGCGCCGCCCGGCAGGTGCGCGCCGACCTGCCGATCCTGGCCCGGGCGCGCGACGCCGACCACGCCCGCCAGCTCATGGATGGCGGGGCGAGCTTCGTCATCCCCGACGCCATCGAGGCGGGCCTCCAGCTCGCCGGCCGGGCGCTCGCGGAATTCGGCTATGAAGGCGAGACCATCCGCGACCGCCTCGCTCTGGAACGCGAGGAAGCCTATGAAATGGCCGACGTGAGGGGCT
>CAZXWB010000151.1:0-4738 GCA_964644395.1 uncultured Hyphomonadaceae bacterium
GCGATGTAATTGCCATCGGCGATGATGCCGGCAATCGAGGAAATGTTGATGATCGCGCCCGGCGCGCTGGCCTTCATCAGCGGGATTGCCGCCTGGCAGCCGAGGAAGATCGAATCCACATCGATCGCCATGACGCGCCTGAAATTCTCATAGCTCTCCGCCTCGATGGAGCCCAGCGAGGCGACGCCGGCATTGTTCACCAGCACGTTGAGCCCGCCCATGGCCGCGCCGGCCTCCCTGACCACCCGGGCCCAGTCGTCTTCCAGCGTGACATCATGGGCGAAGGCGAAGGCCGTGCCGGCACCATGGTCGGCATTGATGGCATCGGCCCTGGCCGCCGCACCGCCATGGTTGATGTCGCTGAGCGCGACCTTCGCGCCCTCGCTGGCAAATCGCGCTGCAATGGCGGCCCCGAGCCCCTGGGCGGCACCGGTGACCAGCGCCAGCTTCCCGGCCAGACGGCCCATCAGGCGAGGCCAGCCGCAAGCCGGTCCATGACCTCGGCCAGTGCCACGTCCTTCTCCGTCACGCCACCGGCATCGTGGGTGGTCAGTTCCACTTTCACCGTGTTGTAGACATTCGACCATTCGGGATGATGGTCATGGGCTTCGGCCTTCGTGGCGACACCGGCCATGAAGGCGAAGGCCGCGGTGAAGTCGGCAAACTTGAAGGTCTTGGCGATGGCGTCGCGTTCGCCTTCTGCCTTTGACCAGCCGTTCAGTCGGGCAATCGCGGCATCGGCGCCAATGGTCTCGGTCATGGGCTGTCTCCCTTGGTTTTCCGGCCGGCGTCCGGTCAGTTCCCGTCAACGAAATAGACCCAGCGCCCGCCACTCGTGATAGCCGTGCGGTAGCCCGGATAGGGCTCACCGCGCAAGAGCGCCTCGATGCCGCGCTCGCCGATCAGTTCCTCCAGACGCGCACGGTCGCGGAAGGAGAGCTGCTCGAGCACGAAACCCTCAGGATCGAGCGTGGCGAGGTCCGGCCAGATGTACCAGGTCTCGTCGCCCACCTCGCGCACGGCAAACGGCTCCTCGAACAGTGCGATGATCGCCTCGTTGGGATCAGACCCCATGCGGCGGCGGGAATACCAGTAGGAAAAATGCTCCGCCCCACCGAAATTCGACTGGAAGCCCTGGAACTCTCCCGCCAGCCGGGCGAGCCGGCGCTGGGACCGTGTTTCGGCCACCTCGATGATCCGGTCGCGCGTGGCGATGGCTTCCGGTGTCAGGGCGACGGCGGGGACCGTCGCCGGTTCGCCTTGTGCGACGTTCAGGGGCGCGGTCTCCTGCACCGTGCCTGGATCGGCGGCATTGCCGCAAGCGGCCAGACCAAGCAGGCTGAGAACGGTGAGGCAGACGGAAAAAGAGGGACAGGTCATTGCCCCATTAGTTGAACCTGGTACGCGCTTTGCCAAGACGTAAGGCCGTGCAACACTTGCGAAAAAGCAAGAAGGTGATGCACCATGACGATTGAAGCGCTGCGCACGCCCGATGAGCGGTTCGACGGCCTGCCGGGTTTTGACTTCGCGCCGAATTATGTAACTGACCTGCCGGGCTATGATGGCTTGCGGGTCCACTATATCGACGAAGGGCCGGGCGACGCCGAGCACACCTTCCTCTGCCTGCATGGCCAGCCGACCTGGTGTTATCTTTACCGCAAGATGATCCCGCATTTCACCGCCGCGGGAGGCCGCGTGTTGGCGCCGGACTGGCTCGGCTTCGGACGCTCCGACAAGCCGGTGCAGGATGAGGTCTACACATTCGATTTCCACCGCAACTTGGCGCTTGCCTTCATTGAGCGAATGGACCTGCGCCACGTCACGCTGGTGGTCCAGGATTGGGGCGGCCTTCTGGGCCTCACCCTCCCCATGGAGGCGCCTGAGCGCTACGAACGGCTGATCGTCATGAACACAGGCCTTGGCGTGGGCAAGAGCCCTGGGAGGGGCTTCGAGGCCTGGAAGGCCTACAATCGCAAACAGCCGGACCTGGACATTGCCGCCCTGATGAAACGGTCCACGCCCATGTTGAGCGATGCCGAGGCTGCGGCCTATGGCGCGCCATACCCCGACCAGCGCTACAAGGCCGGCGTGCGCCGCTTTCCGGAACTCGTCCCCGTCAGCCCGGAGATGGCCGGTGTGGAACAGTCCAGGCGCGCAGCAAAGTTCTGGTCCGAGGATTGGCAGGGGGAGAGCTTCATGGCGATCGGCATGCAGGATCCGGTCCTCGGCCCGTCCGCCATGGAAATGCTCCGCCAGACGATCCGCAACTGTCCGGAACCCGTCGAGATCGCAGAAGCCGGTCACTTCGTCCAGGAATGGGGTGATCAGGTCGCCCGCCCTGCCCTCGCCCGGTTCAACATGACCTGACGCATCTGGTGGACCGCGCGGAAAGGCTCTGCTTAGTTCGTGGATCTTTGAGTGTATCCATTCGGGGTGGAGAGCCTTTGCGACTTTCAAGCGGATTTCCGGCCCTTTTGATACTGGTCTTCTCGTCTGTTGCCCTGGTACAGCACGGCGCAGCTGATCAACCGGGCGACGCCGAATTCGAGCGCGCCCATGGCGAGTTGCTCGAGGAGCGCGACCTTCAGTTCGACCGGCCCGAAGCCCCGCCCGAGGAGGAAGACGACCCGCTCGGTCCTGAGGATGGCGGCTATGTCTCGCCGCTTGGCGGCCCGCTCAACGCGCTCGGGCCGCTGGCAAAGGTGGTGTTCTGGGGCATCATTGTCGTGCTGGTCGTCGGCCTGCTTGGCTTCATGCTCCAGCGCATCGGACGGGCCGGCGGTGGCGACACCTCCGACAAGGGCCCCGGAACTGTCGATGATCGGCTGGGCAGTGACCGACCGGAAGCCGCCATTGCCGAGGCCCGTCTCGCCGAGGCTGACCGGCTGGCAGATGCAGGCCGCTATGCCGAGGCGGTGCATGTGCTGCTGTTCCGCTCCATCGAGGATGTGGAGGCCGAGCGCAAGGCAGGCCTCGCCCGGTCGCTGACTGCGCGCGAGATAACCGCGCTGGAGGGCCTTCCGGCCCGGGCCAGGGACGCGCTGAAACCCATCAACTCACTTGTCGAGCGGGGCATTTTCGGGGCCAAGCCCGTCGATGCCGAGGACTATGCCACCGCACGCGCGGCCTACTCCGACTTCGCCTTCGGGGCGGCGGGCTGATGGCGGAGCGCTTCACCTCCCGGCGCACCGCCGGCCTTCTCGCCGCCGTGGTGATCATCGCCTTTGCCGGCCTCCTGGCGATGATCGGTTTCGGCGAGGACCTCGCGCCCCGCGACCGGGCCGGGGCCACGCCCTATTCCCGCTCCGCCACCGGATACCAGGGCCTTGTGCGCCTGCTGGAGGCGACGGGCCGGGAGGTGCGCATCACCCGGCGCACCGAAACGGTGCAGACAACGCGCGACGACCTCGTCGTGCTCACCCCGGAACCCTATGGCCGCAACAGCCTGCTGGAGGAAGCGCGCGGCCCGCGCCTCGTCATCCTGCCGAAATGGCTGAGCCGGGCGGAGGAATTCTCGCGCTGGCGCGAGCGGGACATGCGCCTGGCCGGTGAGGCCTTTCCGGAGAATGTCCTGGACCAGCTCGACATCTCCGCCGAGATCGTTCGCGCCGCCCCCTCCACGCTGACCTGGCGCGGCGAACCGATCAGCGTGGCCGTGGCCGAGGAGCTGCAGCTCATCACGAGCGAGCAGGTCTCGCCCATCATCTTCAACCGCGACGGCATTCTCTTCGGCCGGGTCGACGGCGAGGCGCTCTGGATCCTCTCCGATCCCGATATTCTGGCCAATCACGGCATCGATGTCGCCGCCAATGCGCGCCTGGCGCTGCGCATCCTGGCCGCCGCCGAACGTGGCGAGGTGACGATATTCGACGCCACGCTGAACGGTTTCGAAGTCGGTGCCAACCCGATCAAGACGCTGCTCACCCCGCCCATGCTGGGCATCAGCCTGCTCACAATCGGTGCCGTGGCGCTCCTGTTCTGGGCGGCGTTCTCGACCTTCGGTCCGCGCCGGCGGGAGGTCCGGGACCTGCAGCTCGGCGTGCTGACACTGGTGGACAGCACGGCGGGCCTTTTTTCCATGACTGGTCGCGAGGGGCGTCTTGCCCATGACTATCTGCGCCTGACACGCCAGCGTCTGCGCCGGTCGCTTGGCCTGCCGCGTGCCATGCCCGACGGCGCAGTCACGGCCCTGCTCGACCGCATGGCCGCCGAGCGTGGGCTGGAGCGGCGTTTCTCCGACTTCGAGGCCGCCCTATCGGGACCCGTTTCGCGCAGGAAGCTGATGGCGGAGGCCCGCGCCCTGCACGACTGGACAGAAGCGATCATTCCATGAGGACCGACACGACATGACCCCGAGCGACATCCAGGACCTGGCCGGCCAGATCAAGGCCGAAGTGGGCAAGGCCGTGGTCGGCCAGGCCGACACGATCGACCTCATGCTCACCGCGCTGTTCTCCGGCGGGCACGTGCTGCTGGAGGGCCCGCCGGGCACAGCCAAGACCTTCCTCGCGCGCTGCTTCGCCGCCACCCTGTCGCTCGACTATGGCCGTATCCAGTTCACGCCCGACCTGATGCCGGGCGACGTGATCGGCACCAATATCTTCAATTTCCAGACCGGCGAGTTCTCCCTGACCAGGGGCCCGATCTTCTCCGATGTCCTGCTGGCCGACGAGATCAACCGCACCCCGCCGAAGACCCAGGCGGCGCTGCTGGAGGCGATGCAGGAGCGCAAGGTCAC
>CAZXWB010000152.1:0-4737 GCA_964644395.1 uncultured Hyphomonadaceae bacterium
GCGCCCGGTGTTGACTGCTGTTCGATGGAGAGCCACGCGCCGAGGCCAAGTATCCCGGACTGCAGCAGCAGGCGGAAGGCCTTCGTTGCCGCGGTGAAACCGCCAAGGCTCTCGCCGGTCTGGGTCAGGGCGGTGTCGGAATCATCGAACTGCTTGCGCCAGCGCCGTACCAGCCTGTCCTTCATGCCAAGCGCGGAGATCACCTCGGAGTGGCGCAGCAGTTCTCCGGCTGACTGGTTGGCCTGTTGTTCCTGCATTTCCGCCTCGCGAAGGGCCTTGCGATTGATCGCCTGGTTGATCAGGGCCAGCGTGATCAGCACGGCGGCCCCGACCACCGCCCAGATGCCGTAGAACATGTGCATCATGAACAGGACGAGGAAAAAGAGCGGCGAGAAGGGCGCGTCGAACAGCGCAGGCAGGGCTGGCGAGCCGATGAAGCGACGCACCGTGCGCAGGTCGCGCAGCGTGCGGTCGGACGTGCGCCCCGGCTGGGACAGGTTCTGCTGGAAGCTCGATGTGATGGCCGGTTCCGAGAGCCGGCCCTCGATATTGGAGGCGACGACGGAAAACAGGCTGGAGCGGCACCAGTCGAGCAGGCCGAGGGTGAGATAGAGCACGGCAACGAGCACGGTGAGCGCCACGAGTGTGGGGATCGAGGAACTCGACAACACCCGGTCATAGACCTGGAGCATGTAGAGCGGCCCGGTGAGCATCAGCAGGTTGATGAACAGGCTGAAAATGCCGAGCCCGACAAAGGCGCGCCTGGAGGCGGCGATGGCCTCACTCGCCTTGTTCCGGCCGTCGGTCGAAGTCGGTTTTGACATGGTGCCTGACCTGTAACCTGCTCGAATGTTGCGCCCTTGCCCGGGTTCGCGGCGCGGGCGATGATTGCTCTCGCCGCAGGAGAAGCAATCACCATGCCAGCGCCGCCGTGATATAGCTGGGTCAGTCCTGCGAGTCGATGAGGACGGAACTGATGGAATCGTCCAATCGGTTAACTGCTCAGAGAAGATTGACCCTCCGGCTGCGCCTGGCGCATAAGCACGCATGGGGGCCATTCGGCGGGCCCCTGTGGCGGAATCGGTAGACGCGACGGATTCAAAATCCGTTTTCCGAGAGGAAGTGCCCGTTCGAGTCGGGCCAGGGGCACCATTTCGGCTTGATCGCCCGCTCCGCCTTCGGCGCTGCGATGGCTCGCGCTCAGGGCTGTTTTCGTTTGTTTCGGTATCGCGGCTGCGCCGCTCTCATGGAACGCCCTTCTCATGGAACGCCCTCAGGCTTTTGGCGCTTTGCCTCAAGCGACTGCGCTGACGCGACCCTAGGCGAAGAACAGCCGTGCCGGTGGATCCAAAACAAACCAGGATTGTCCGCGACGTTTTGTGTGCAGGTTGTGTGCAGGATCGACACGGCGGGGCTGTGCCCTAATTCGCGATCCGCGAAAGGAGTGTTCCATGCCAGGATTTGAAACGCCGGCCCGGGCGGTCGTGATCGGTGCCTCGGGCGGCATCGGTTACTCGGTCGCCGAGACCCTCGCCAGGCGCGACGACATCTCCGAAGTCGTCGCCATGTCACGGTCGGGCCGCAATCCGCAGGGCGAGAAGATCATCGCCGGACCGGACATTGATGTCACCGACGAGGCCAGCATCAAGGCGGCCATGGAGGCCCTGAAGGGCGGCGAGGCGCCGCGGCTGGTTTTTAATGCCATAGGCATCCTGTCCGATGGCGACGCGCTGCAACCGGAGAAATCCTACCGCCACCAGAACATGCAGGCTTTCCAGCGGGTTTTCACTGTCAACACCTTTGGTCCGGCGCTGGTGGCGCGCCATGCCATCGACCTGATGCCGCGCCACGGTCGCACCCTTCTGGCAGCCCTGTCGGCGCGGGTCGGCTCCGTCAGCGACAACCAGATCGGCGGCTGGCACGCCTATCGCGCCTCAAAGGCGGCCCTGAACATGCTGATCCGGAATTATGCCATCGAGGTCGGGCGGCGCAACAAGGCCTTCATCGCCGTCGCCCTGCAACCCGGGACGGTGGATACCGCCCTGTCCAAGCCCTTTCAGGGTTCGGCGAACACCATATTCACGCCGGAGGAGAGCGCCGCGAAGCTCGTCGATGTGCTGGCAAGGCTGGGGCCTGACGCTTCAGGCAAGCTGTTTGACCATTCCGGCGCAGAGATTGCCCCCTGACGCTGCGCGCTGCGGGTCAGTTGCCCGCGCCAGCGGTGTTCATCAAGACCTGTTCGGCGTCATAGGCGTTGGGTTTCGCCGGCTTCGGGCCCTGCCCGGTCACAATGCCGAGTGTCCAGGTCACCTTGCCAGAGCCTGACAGCGGCAGGCCGATGCCGATCCCGACGCCGGTGGACACGCCACCGCCCGAGCCGCCGGACACGCCAACCCCCACTGATGTGCCGGAGCGCGATGCATTGCGGTCTTCATCCCCGTAGCTGTCGGTTACCTCGAACCAGCTTGCGCCTTCCTGGCGCGTCAGTTCCGCAGCCCGGCGCAGGGCGAAGAGTTCTGCGATACGTGCATCACTGTCGGTGTAGGTGACCCGGTAGCGGCCGGTCTCGATGCGCTGGTCGGAAAAGCCATAGCCGGAGCCTTCCGATGGCTGGTAAACCCCGCCACCGGTGGCGCAGGCCGTGACGAGGCCGAGCGTGGCAATGGCCGCAGCAATTCTCTTTACTGGCATGGTCAACCCCACTGTCAGGTTTTCACCCGCCCGAACATAGGCGTTTTATCGGTGCCTGCGAAGGCCTGCTCTGCATGTGTCACAAAGTTCAGGCTTTGCGCGTCTGGCGGTTGCGCGGGCGCGGTAAAGTGAGATATTCGCCTCGTGTCCTCAGGAAAGACGTGGCATGATCCAGACAATCTTGATGTCGTCGGGCATTTCCGGCCTCGCCGACTGGCTTCGCGACCAGACTTCAGCTTCTCCGGTACTGGGCGGATTCGGGCTCTTCGTGGCGGCGGTGATCCTGCTCTGGCTCCTCATTCTCGCGGTGCGCCTGATTGTGTCGCTCGCCTCCGGAATCGCCTGGCGCGCGAAGGCCCAGCGCATGAAGGCGCAACGGCGTCCGGGATATTTCTTCCTCGTTGCGCCCTTCCAAGGTCGCCTGGCGGACAAGTCGCGGGCCTTCTCCGAGGCGGCGCTGGATGCCCACCTCTCGGCCTTTTCCTTCAGCGCACCCTATGAGGTCCACGGCCTGAACCGGAGCGGCAAGCCCGCCCGCCGGATCGAGGATGCCCGCGCCATGATGGTCGCCACCGAAGCCGACCTCGTGCTCTGGGGTGAGGCGGTGGACGGCGAGACGAAGGGCCTGAAACTCCAGGGCCTTGTGCGCCCGGCCGGGGGCGCCGCAGCCGATGCGGCGGCCTTTTCATTCTTTGTGCCCGGCGACATCCGCGAGACAGGACCCGAAATGGCTCGCCTGCTCGCTTATGGCGTTGTCCGACAGGTGCAGCCCGCACTCGGTCGACCCGAGGATTTCCGCCCCGACAGGCTTGAGCCGATCGCGCGACGTTTCGGCAAGCTGCTGGAGGCCCATGACGATACCCGCAAGGTGCCTGTCCTGCGCCAGCTGCAGGACGATTACGCCGCCGCCGCCCTGCATATCGGCGAAACCAAGCCCGATGGGGAATGGCTGCAGGCAGCCGAGGAGATCTTCCAGAAAATCATTTCCGGTGGCCGCGCCGGTGACGCCGATCGCTGGGTCAGCGCCAAGCTCGGCCTGGGTCGCGCCATGCTGGCGCTCGCCGAACAGCGCTACGACCCCGTCAAGGTGCAGGAAGGGACAACGCATGTGCGCGCCGCCCTCGATGTGCTGCGCGGCGACGCCAAACTGAAGGCGGCTGATTCTGGCGTGAACGCCCTGCGCAAGGCCGAGCGCATGCTGGAAAACCGCCGCCGTTTCTCGATCACCTGGCCGGTCTGAGCCGCCGCCGCGCTTTCCCGTCGCGCGTCCGAGCCTTTGTTTCAGCTTGAGGCCGGCATCGGGCAGCTGACGCCAGTGCCACCAATCCCGCAATAGCCACCCGGATTCTTCGCCAGGTATTGCTGGTGGTAGTCCTCGGCGAAGTAGAACGCCACGTCCTGTTCGATCTCGGTGGTGATCGTCGCGCCGCGCCCGGCCGCCTCGAGCGCGCCCTGGTAGGCCTCCCGGCTCTGCGTCGCGACGGCAAGGTTTTCGGGCCGTGTCACGTAGATGGCCGAGCGATACTGGGTGCCCCGGTCGTTTCCCTGGCGCATGCCCTGGGTGGGATCATGGGCCTCCCAGAACGTCCTGAGCAGTTCCGGCAGCGCCACGCGCTCCGGATCGAACACCACGCGCACCAGTTCGGTGTGGCCGGTGCGGCCCGAGCAGACCTCCTCATAGGTCGGGTTCGGCGTGATGCCGCCGCCATAACCGACGGCGGTGACCCAGACACCGTCCATCTGCCAGAACACCCGCTCGGCCCCCCAGAAGCATCCCATGCCGAAATCGATGACCTCGAAGCCATCGGGATAGGGCGGTTTCAGGGCCCGGTCAGTGACGAAATGCTGCTTAGCCGTCGGAATGGGCAGGTCGCGGCCGGGCAGGGCCGTTGCGGCGGTGGGAAGCTCAAGCGGCTTGGAAAACAGCATAGGCGCGTCTCCTGGCTGAAAGTGTGTTCCTCGGACTGTGATATGTGGTGCACGCGGGAGCAATGCCAGACTTGCGTCTTGCGGCGCGCCCACGCTTCGGTTATCTCCGCGCCTTCA
>CAZXWB010000153.1:0-4734 GCA_964644395.1 uncultured Hyphomonadaceae bacterium
TGCTCTCGCGCAGATCGAGAATGTAATACTTGTTGATGAAGGGCGGGAAGATCAGCAGCGGGATCTCATGGGCCTTCTTGCGCGTCGGCTCGAACTGCAGGATCTCGATCAGCGTGTTGCGGAAGACCACCTTTCCAGGCGCCGTGGCGATGTTCTCGCCCACCTGGAAGGGTTCGCTGTCCACCTGCTGGATGGTCAGGCGCCCGTCGCTGCGGGCGAGATCCTCGCGCGCCTGGCGTAGGCCTTCCAGGACGCTCGCGCCGCGGCTCTCGATGAAGGCGCGCAAGGCGGCCGGGTTTGTCGCGAAGAAATTGGTCGGCGCCAGCGCGTCCACCGTCTGCTGGGTGTAGAATTTCGCCTTGCGCCTGTCGGCGGGCTTCATCTCGCGCGCCCCGTCCACCAGCGACATCAGCCACTGCGTGTTCAGCTCATAGGCGCGCTGCATCATGTAAAAGAACGGGTTGGACGACCATTCCGGGTCGGCAAAGCGCCGGTCCAGGCTTTTCGACCCGAGGCGTCCTGTGGCGAGGTTCTGCCACAGCTCGGCATAGCCTTCGAAGAGCTGCATGTTCGCCTGCATCAGCTGGTCGGGACGCATGGCCAGCGACTGGCCGACGGCGGCGAAGCTCTCCGCGGCCTTCATCTTCATCGGGTCCATGGCGTGCGGCAGGGCCGAAGAGGAAAACCGCGAGAACTCACCGATCAGGCTCTGGCTTTCGGCCGTCGCTGCGCCCAGCGTCGACATGATGTCACGCATCGCCTCCGGCGCCTGGGACTGGATCAGTTCGGTCAGGGAACTCGCACCATTTGCCGCGACTTCGCCCTTGCCTGTGCTTTTTTCCGTCATCACACCACACCATGCTATCGGCTTCTCTGGGGAGTATGATACACAAGCTTTGAGATTTCATGAGTCGTGGTGGCCAAAAAACCTAATGAAACGTGCCTTTTGCTTCATTTTTCTTGCGCTCGGTGGCTGCGCAAGCCAGGTTGGCGCGGTGCGCGCGGCCGTCGACGAGGCGCCTGCCTGGTTCCAGGAGCGCCGGGAGGAGATCCGTGGAGAGGATTATCCCGACATCCGGACCGTGCCCGCCGTGGAAGGGGACGAACGTCCCCGCCTTGGCAGCGACAGCGGTGCACTGGCCAAGTCCGGCACACCGGAAGACTTTCTGAGCGATCCGCGTGCGCAACCGCCGAACATCTCCCCGGCAGAGATCATGGCCTGGGTGCGCAGCAAGCAGGCTGTCTTCGCCGGCATCGCGCCGCCGGGCCCGCACACGGTGATCACGCCCGATACAAGCGTCTTCGATGTGCCGCGCGGCCAGCCGCCGGCCAGCCCGCGCTAAACCAGACCGCCGCGGGGCCCGCGCAGATGCCGCCACGCCCCGTCCCGCGCAGCCCTTTCAGGACGGGGTCCGCATGAACGAATTCCACAAGATCAGGCGCCTGCCGCCATATGTTTTCGAACAGGTCAACCGCTCCGCCGCGGCCCTGCGCGCACGTGGTGTCGACATCATCGACCTCGGCATGGGCAATCCCGACCTGCCGACGCCGCCGCATATCATCGAGAAGCTGGTGGAGACCGCCTGGAAGCCGAAGGCGAGCCGCTATTCCGCCTCACGCGGCATTCCCGGCCTGCGCAAGGCGCTTGCGGGCTATTATGACCGCCGCTTCGGCGTAAGCCTCGATCCCGACCGCGAGGTTGTCGCCACGCTGGGCTCCAAGGAGGGCTTCGCCAATCTCGCCCAGGCGATCACCGCACCGGGCGACACGATCCTTGCGCCCAATCCGAGCTATCCGATCCACAGTTTCGGCTTCATCATGGCCGGCGCCGCCATCCGCAGCGTCAAGGCGCTGACGGCGGAAGAATATCTGAGCGGCCTGGGCTCGGCGGTGAAATACTCCGTGCCCAAGCCCACCGCCATGGTGCTGTGCTACCCGTCCAACCCCACGGCCGAGACCGTCGGCCTCGATTTCTACAAGGACGCCGTCGCCTTCGCGAAGAAGCACGAGATCTTCATTCTGTCCGATCTCGCCTATAATGAGATCTACTTCGACGCGCCGACGCCCTCCATCCTGCAGGTCGATGGCGCGAGAGACATTGCGGTGGAGACCACCACCATGTCCAAGACCTACAACATGGCCGGCTGGCGCGTCGGATTCGCCGCCGGCAATGAACGCCTCATCGCCGCGCTCGCCCGGGTGAAATCCTATCTCGATTATGGCGCCTACACGCCGATCCAGGTTGCCGCCTGCGCTGCCCTGAACGGTCCCCAGGACTGTGTCGACGAGATTCGCGCGACCTACAGGGCCCGTCGCGACGCACTGATCGAGAGCTTTGGCCGGGCCGGCTGGGAGATACCGGTGCCCGACGCCTCCATGTTCGCCTGGGCGCCCCTGCCGCCGCAACTGTCACACCTCGGCTCGCTGGAATTCACCCTGCAGCTCCTGCAGGAAGCCGAGATCGCGGTCTCGCCCGGGGTCGGCTTCGGCGAGTATGGCGATGGCCATGTCCGCATCTCCCTGGTTGAAAACGAGCAGCGCATCCGGCAAGCCGCCCGCAATGTGAAACGCCTGCTCCAGGCGCCGGAGATCACAAGGAAAGCGGGATGAAGACAATCAGGGTTGCCATTGCCGGGCTCGGCCATGTGGGCGCGGGGCTCGCCCGGTTGATCGCCGACCAGGACACAGCCCGTCTGCCCCAGGCCATCGCAATCGTGGCGGTGTCTGCGCGCTCGCGGCAGAAGGATCGCGGCGTGGATGTCAGCGCGGTCGACTGGTTCGATGATCCCGTGGAGATGGCCCGCAGCGCCGAATATGACGTGTTCGTCGAACTGATCGGCGGTGCCGACGGGCCCGCCAAGGCCGCCGTGGAGGCCGCGCTCGGTCGCCAGCGCTCGGTCGTGACCGCCAACAAGGCGATGATCGCCGAGCATGGCAGCGAACTGGCCCGCCTGGCAAAGGAGAACGGCGTCCAGATTCTGTTCGAGGCCGCCGTTGCAGGTGCCGTGCCCGTGGTGCGGGTGCTGAAGGAATCGCTTGCTGGGGTGCGGGTGGACCGCGTCACGGGGATCCTCAACGGCACGTGCAATTACCTGCTGACGGAGATGCTCGGCGCCGGCCGGGAGTACGAGGGTGTCCTCGCCGACGCCCAGCGCCTGGGCTATGCCGAGGCCGATCCCTTCCTCGACGTGTCTGGCACCGACGCCGCTCACAAGATCGCTATCCTGTCGGCCATCGCCTTTTCCGCCGACATCGATTTTTCCTGCGTCAGGATCGAAGGCGTTGACGGGCTGAGCCTGGAAGACCTGGAGCTTGCCCGCAAGCTCGGTTTCACCATCAAGCTCATTGCCGAGGGCCGTGTCGATGGCGACGAGGTCTTCTGCGCCGTCGCGCCGCGCGCACTCGAGCCGGGCCATCCCCTGGCATCGGTGAGCGGATCGCTGAACACCGTGCGACTGGAAGCGCCCTCTTTCGACCAGATCGTGCTGACCGGACCTGGCGCCGGGGCCGGGCCGACCGCCAGTGCGGTGATCGGCGACATCGGTCGCATCGGGCTCGCTGAATCGGCCGACGCCTTCGGCCGGGCCGGGCATCACGGCGCGCGCCGCTTCGCCGAACCCCTGGGCGAGCGCCAGGGACGCTGGTTTGTCCGGGTCCACCTGTCCGATCGCCCCGGCGCCCTGGCTGCCCTGTCGGAGAGCATTGCCGGGGCCGGCGTGTCGGTGGACAAGCTGATCCAGGAATCGAGCGAGGAGGGCCAGTCGCCCATCGCGCTGACGACCCATCCCTGCACCGGTCAGCAGGCCGAGGCCATGATCGAAGCCGTGGCCGCGCTCGAGGAATCGGTTGACGATCCCCGACTGATCCGTATCGAAGGCGGGACTTCCTGAGCGGCGCCGTCCGGCGCTGCGGTGCCAACAGAAATTGGGAGACGCCCGATGGCCGACATGCAGAATATTCCATCAGAGATTGCCAACGCCATGGTGGACGTGGCCGAGGAGGCCGCCATCGCTGCAGCGAAGATGGTCGGCCGGGGCGACGAGAAGGCCGCCGACCAGGCCGCCGTCGATGCCATGCGCACCGCATTGAACGCCGTCGAGATGAGGGGCCGGATCGTCATCGGCGAAGGTGAACGCGACGAAGCGCCCATGCTCTATATCGGCGAGGAAGTCGGCAGCGGCGCCGGCGCGGAGATCGACATTGCCCTCGATCCGCTGGAGGGCACCACGCTCACCGCAAAGGCCATGCCCAACGCCCTCGCCGTTCTCGCCATCTCTCCCCGCGGCGCCATGCTCCATGCCCCTGATGTCTACATGGACAAGCTCGCCCTCGGGCCCGGCTATCCCGAAGGCCTGGTCGATCTCTCCATGAGCCCGGCGGAGATTGCCGGGGCGATCGCAAAGGAAAAGGGTGTCGCGGTAGGCGATGTCACCGCCTGCGTGCTCGACCGGCCCCGGCACAGGGACATCATCGACAGCCTTCGCAGCAGTGGTGTCCGCGTCGCGCTGATTACCGATGGCGACGTGGCCGGGGTCATCAACACGACCCTGCCGGAGACCGGCATCGACTTCTATATCGGTCAGGGCGGCGCACCAGAGGGCGTTCTGGCGGCCGCGGCGCTGAACTGTGTCGGCGGCCAGATGCAGGGCCGGCTTGTCTTCCGCAATGATGATGAGCGCGCGCGCGCCGAGCGCACCGGCGTGACGGATTTCGACAAGGTCTACGGCCTGGCGG
>CAZXWB010000154.1:0-4727 GCA_964644395.1 uncultured Hyphomonadaceae bacterium
AGAGGGCCCGGAAAGGCCTCGGGAAAGAGCGTGAGAACGGTGGCGGTGAAGGAGGGTTTGATGGCCATGGCGCGGCATGGACCCTCATCGGCCGCAGATCAAGACGGGCTCAGCGCTTCCACACCGCCAGGGGGTCGAAGGCGCCGGCCTGGGCGGCGGCCTTGAGCGCGTCGATCTGCTCCGAGACGGGGTTGGCGGCGTCCTTCGGCCCCTCGCCATAGAGCTGGTCGTCCAGGCGCAGGATGCGGTCGAAGAGCTGTCCGGCACGGGTGGCAAGCTCGCGGAAGCGCAGGTCGAAGGCCGGATCGGTGTCGAGCGGAAGGTGGCGTGCCAGACGGTAGCGGCCTTCGGAGGCCTCGGTCGCGGTCATGTCACCATCGCGGACGGCTTTCTGCATGACCAGCCAGCTCGCCGCCTGCATCAGCCGGGTCGACAGGTCCATGGAGACAGCGGCGTATTTGAGGCCCTGCTCGCGCGAGAGCGCCTTGGCGGCCTCCCGGCCCGGGCCGTCGAGATAGGCGGCGGTCTCCTCCACGAGCGACATGCCCTCCGAAAACAGGCGTTCAAACACCTGGCTGCCCACAAAGGCTTCCAGCGGGTCGTCGGGGGAGGTCGCACGGATGGCCATGACATTTACACTCTAACGGTCTCAGTCTGCTGACAAGCCTTTTCAGACCAGGGTTTCGCTGGGTTTAACCGGAAGAGATTATTCCCGCTTCCGGCCCGTCTCATGAATGGCCCCGTGCTAATCGGATGTCTTGCCGAACAGCGCGTCGGCGGCGTTGCGGTGATGGCGCTTTTTCTCCAGTTCCGCCTCGCAGGCGGCGATCTCCGACCTCAGGGCCGCGATGCGCGCTTCGAGCTCGGTTTCCGACAAACGCTCAAGGACAAGCTTTTCCGGGCTCAGGACCGGTTCGTCTTCCATCATGGGGCGCTCCTCGTCTAAGTCCCAGTGTCGAGTCAGTATCCTATCACGGTTCAGCCCCCACAGGGATTCCCATGCCCCAGACCATGCAAGCCATCCATGTTTCCGAAGACCACGACATGCACCTCGCCGGGCTGGAACGCCCCGAGCCCGGGCCCGGCGAAGTGCTGCTCAGGGTGCGCGCCGCGGGCGTGAACCGTGCCGATGTGCTCCAGCGCGCGGGGCGTTACCCGCCGCCCCCCGGTGCGCCGGCGACCATGGGACTGGAATGCGCCGGCGAAGTGGTCGCCCTCGGCGAGGGGGCCGAGGGTGTCGCGGTCGGCGAAGCGGTCTGCGCCCTGCTGGCGGGCGGGGGATATGCCGAATATGTCGCCGTCGATGCCGGCTCGCTCCTGCCGAAGCCGGCACAGCTCAGCTGGACCGAGGCCGCCAGCCTGCCCGAGAGCCTGTTCACCGTGTATGCCAATGTCTTCGACGCATGCGCACTGGCGCCGGGCGAGCGGTTTCTCGTCCATGGCGGCACGAGCGGGATCGGCGTCGCCGCGATCCAGATGGCGAAACATGTCGGCTGCGAGGTCTTCACCACCGCCGGAACACCGGAGAAATGCGCCCGCGCCGAAGCTCTGGGTGCCGGCCGCGCGATCCACTATCGCGAGGAAGACTTCGAGGCCGTGCTGAAGGAACTGGGCGGCGTCGACGTCATCCTCGACATGGTGGGCGGCGACTATGTCCAGAAGAACATCAATGTGCTGCGCGAAGCCGGCCGCTGCGTGAACATCGCCTATCAGAAGGGCTTCACGGCAGAGGTGAATTTCCTGCGCGTGATGCTGAAGCGCCTGACGCTGACGGGCTCGACCCTGCGCGCGCGGCCGGCGGCGGAGAAGCGCCGCCTGCGCGACGGGTTGAAGCCGGTCTTCTGGACCGCTGTCGAGGCCGGGGCGATCGGGCCGGTGGTGGATTCCGTCTTCCCCCTCGACCAAGCCGCCCGGGCCCATGCCCGCATGGAAAGTGGCCAGCATGTGGGCAAGATCGTCCTGGAGGTCGGCTGACGGCTCAGAACCGGTCCAGCAGCCGCTCGAGATAGTCGCGCTCGTCGTCGTCTTCGGCCTCGCCGAAGCGGCGGCGGATTTCGTCGAGGATATCCTTGGCGCGCTGGCGCTCGGCCTCTTCGGGGATTTCGATGGCGTCGGTGTCGTCGAGCCCGCCCACGGGGTTGCCGAAGGGGTCGCGCTCATCGCCGTCATAGTCCTCACGAGCCTCGTCGCCGCGCATGCGGTCCAGTTCCTCGGCCACTGCGCCTGACAGGTCGCGCAGTTCTTCAGTCGCCTCATCCTGGAAACGGCGGGCGGCGCCGAAATCCCCGCGCTCCAGGGCGCGTTCGGCGCGGCGCTGGGCGCGGCGGATGGCCTCGACCGTGTCTTCATCGAGCCCGGCAAATCCGCCTTCCTCGCCCTCTTCACCCTCGGCGCCGGAAGCGGTGCCTTCCTCGCCGTCCTCGCTGCCCGGGCCTTCGCCGCCCTCCTCGGCTTCGCGCATCATGCGCTCGGCCTCACGTTCAAGCTCTGACAGCAGATCGCCCAGTTCGCCTTGGCGTTCGGCCAGATCGCCCGGCGACTGGCCCGGCGCCGGCGGGGCAAAGGGGTCGGACTGCTGGGATGACAGCGTGTCGTCATTCAGCTCACGCTGCTCGCCGAGGAGTTCCGAGAGGCGTTCCAGGATATCATTCATCGCCTGCTGGTCGGCGGGCTGGTCCTCACCTTCCTCGCCGCCCTCCTCGCCAGGCATGGGGAAGCCATCCTGGCCGCCACCACGCCCGCCGCGTTGGAATTCCAGGTTTTCCAGCATGCTGGTAATGTCCGACAGGAGCTGTCGCGCCTGGTCGGCCGCGCCCGTCTCGGTCAGGTCCGACAGGGCATTGAGCATGCTCTGCAAGTCGCCAGCGCCGAGCCCGGGCCCACCCATGTCGCCCAGTTCGCCGTCCATGCCTTCCATGTCTTCGCCGGGAAGGCCATCACGGGCCAGCGCCTCGGCCATCTTGGCGGCGATATAATCCTTGGCCGCTTCCTTGAAGGCCTCCGTCAGGCGGCGAATCTCGTCCTCGGAGGCACCGTCGCGCAAGGCCTTTTCGAGGGCGCGCTTGGCCGCCAGCAACCGCTCCAGCGCATCGGCCACACTGCCATATTCCGCCCGCAACGCGACCATCCACAGCACCGGTTCGGTAAGTTCCTGGGCTTCCTGCAGGCTCGAGGCGACGCCGAGCAGGTGGCGGGCATGGCGCAGTCCGAGGAAGATGGACAAATCCTTGAAATAGCCTTCCGGGCTGTGGGTCAGCCCGTCGAGCTTCAGCGCGGCGAGCTGGACGTCATCGGGCGCCGTTTCCAGCCGATTGGCGGCTTCCAGGTTGAGGGCACCGTCATCGAGCGCGGCGGTGTTGAAATCACGTGGTTCATAGGCTTCGTTTTCGCGCAGGATATCGAGGCGCACTTCCTGGGCGGCGCGCGCCATGGGCTGCAGGAACAGCTTGGACGGCATGGTGAAATTGATGGTCTCCGACCGGCCTTCCTGGCCAGCGCCGTCCACGGCAACGATGCGCGCACGAAGCTCAAGGCCCGCCCATTTGTGGCGCGCAAGGTCGAGCTCTGTGTCCTCCTCGGCCTCCAGCGGGGCCACGGCATTCATCACGATCTCGATCCGGTCGCTCTCTGCGCCGAAGAAGCCTTCTGCGGGTTTGACCACTTCCAGGAAGAGCCGTTCCACACCGAAATCATCGCTGAGCGTCCAGCTGAAGGCGGTCTTGTCCGTCGGAGTCACCGTGGGCTCCTCGACCCAGGCGGTCACCGGCGCGGCATCCTCCAGGACATCGACGCCCCAGCCGGCGCGGTCGCCCCACCAGTCGACATTGAAATCAACGGTCTCCTCTAGCCGCACCACCGCTTCATAGGCGCCGTCGGGGGTCTCTGCAGTGCGGCGCACGCTCAGCTCGCCCTCGGTATTGGTGAATTCAAGCGTCGGGGCAGAGCGCGCCAGGACGCGCACGGTCAGTTCAGAACCTTCGGGCACCTCCACACGGGTCATGTCCGGGGTCAGGAAAACCGGCGCGCGACCGGTATAGTCCGGCGGCGTGACCCAGGCGTCCACACGAAGGTCTTCCGCCCCCATGAGTGCGCCATAGTCGGGATCGATGGCGGCAAGCAGGCGCGAGCCGGTCTTCTCACCGGCATAGGCGAAGGCAAAAATGAGCAGGAGCGGCAGGCCGTAGCGCAGGCGCAGCGGATCGGCGCGGTTCCATTCTGCGCGCGTCGAGGGCAGTTTCAGCCGCCGCGCCGCGTGCATCAGGCGCTGGGTGTGGACTTCCCAGAGGCTCTGGGCATCGCGGCGTGCGGACACGGGACGGTCCTCGAGGCCCACCAGCGGACGCATGTCGGAGCCGCGGTCAAGGGCGAGCTTCGCCTCCTCCGCGGTGGACGGCCGGTAGGTCGCAAATGCGCGCACAGCCAAGATCACGCCACCGAGGACGAAGATGATCATGGCCGCGGGGTTCACCCAGGCCGGCAGGCGCTCGAAACTGCCCGTCAGCGCCAGAAAAAGAAAGATAGCCACGAAAACCAGCAATGGACCGAACGCACCCGCCAGGCGCGGCCAGTTCATGTGCCGGCGCGCGCGCGCAATCAGGCGGCGAATTCTCGGTATGCGGTTCAGTTCAGCCAATCGGGCACGGCCTCCAGAGAAACCATTTCATCGAAAGTGGGTCTTTTCCTGACGATATGCCAGTTTCTTCCGTCCACAAGCACTTCCGGGACCA
>CAZXWB010000155.1:0-4699 GCA_964644395.1 uncultured Hyphomonadaceae bacterium
GTATTATGACCAGGTCGTCACCACGCGGGTCTATGAGGACCGGCTCGACACGCTCGCCAGGGCGCGCCGCGCGGGCATGAAGCTCTGCTGCGGCGGCATTCTCGGCATGGGCGAGGGCCGCGCCGACAGGATCGGCCTGATCCATGAGCTTGCACAGCTCTCGCCCCATCCCGAAAGCGTGCCTGTGAACATGCTGGTGCCCATCGAGGGCACGCCACTGGGCAAGAGCCCACCCATCAGCGTGATCGAGCTCGCCCGTGCCATTGCCACCTGTCGCATCGTCTTCCCGCAAAGCTGGGTGCGCCTGTCGGCCGGGCGCGAGACCATGAGCGAGGAGGGACAGGCGCTCTGCCTGCTGGCAGGGGCCAATTCGATCTTCGTCGGCGACCGTCTGCTGACCACGCCCAATCCCGAAATCGACCGCGACGAGGCCCTGCTCGGGGCGGTGAGCTAGGCGCGCGGCCCTACCCAAGCCCGCACAATTGCCCTATGGCCGCGCCCATGCGTACGCTGCTTTCTTTCCTCGCCCTCATCACGCTCTGGCTCGCGCCGCCTGCGCGCGCCCAGGAGGCCGCAGCCGATACGCCCCGCCAGGTCACCATCGGGATGTATATCAACGACATCCAGGCGATCGACCTGGCCAGCCATTCCTATGCGGTGGACTTCTATCTCTGGTTCCGCTGGAGCGACCCGGACTGGGACGCGACGGCCAGCTTCGAGCTCATGAACACGTTCGATCCGGAGGCGAGCGTGCAGACCGTGCTCTATGACGCGCCGGTGCCCCAGCCCGATGGAAGCTTCTACCAGCTCGTGCGCCACCAGGGCCTGTTCAGCGTGAAGTTCCCGCTCTCGAAATACCCCTTTGACAGCCAGCGCATCCTCATCGCGGTGGAGGACGCCGAGGAGGGCGCCGGCGACCTGCAATGGGTGGCCGATGAGGACGGTCTGACGCTCAATCCGGAGATTTCCCTGCCGGGCTACCGGATGGGCGCGCCGCAGCTCGTGATCCGCGACAAGCCCTATCCCACCGCCTTCGGTGACCTGGCCGAACCCGACGTGACCGCCTATGCGCGCGCGGAATTTATCGTGCCGATCTCACGGCCGGTCATTTCGGGCACGCTGAAGGCGTTTGTGCCGGTTTTCCTGATCGTCTTGTCGGCGGCCTTCGCGCTGCTGCTCGACCCCGCCCATGTCGAGGCGCGCATCGGGCTGGCCATCACTGCGCTGCTGACGCTGGTGGCCATGCAGTTCACCATGCAGTCGGGCCTGCCGGAGGTCGCCTATCTGACGCTGCTCGACAAGATCTACCTGCTCTCATACCTCTATGTGCTCGCTGTCATCGGCGTGGTCGTGCGGGGCACGCGGGTGGATGAGCAGGGCGCGATCCAGGGCGGGGCCGGCGCGCTGTCGCGGCTCATCACATCGGGCCCGCGCACGGCCGTGGCCATGACCGGGACCTATATCCTCGCCGTCATCGCCACGGTCATCGTCGTGATTGTCAGCTGAAGGCGCCGCTCAGCCCCGGGCCGCGCTGACCTGCGCCTCGATGCGTGCGGCAAGGCGGCGTGTGCCCAGCACGGCGAGCAGCAGGATCACGCCGCCATCCTCGAGCGTCAGCTCCACCGCGGTGTTGGTGATCACGCGCCGCGTCGAGACCGCGCGCACCTCTGCCAGCGCCAGCGTGAAGGCCACCGCATCGGCATCCTTGACCGCCAGGCGGCTGATCAGGTCGGGCGCGAAGTGCAGCGCGCCTTCGGTGACGTGGACATGGCCGCTGATCCAGTCGCCGCCGGTCAGGCGCTTCGCCAGGCCCATGGACAACCGCCCGTCCCAGCCCGTAACAAGCTTTGTGGCGCGCTTCAGTTCGACCTTGTCGAAGCGCGCATTGACCTTGTGGGAAAACAGTGTCCCGTCGGGCTTTGACATTTCACGCCCCCTCTATGCCCCCTCCACGGCCTCCGGCAGGAGGACATGCTCGGCGCCAAGGTACTCGGTTGAACGCATTTCGAACAGGCGCGACACGGTGCGCTGGAACTCGAAGCTGCCATCGCCTTCGGGGTAGAGCGCTTCGGGCTCGACCTCGGCGGCGGCGACGAGCTTGGCCCGCGCCTCATAGAGGGTGTCGATGAGGGTGACGAAACGGTTGGCCTCATCGCGCCTGGCCGGAGTGAGCGCCGGAATGCCGTCCAGGATCAGGGTGTGGGCGTGGGAGGCGACGGCCAGGTAATCGGCGGGTCCCAGGGGCTCGGCGCACAGGCGTTCGAAATCGCTCTGGATCACACCGGCGGCGGTCTTGCGAAAGGCAAGCTTTCGCCCCTTGACCGCGATGGCATGCGGCTGGGCCTCGGCGCCGAGCGTCAGCCGGTCAAAGGCGCGGTCGAGCGCTGCGGTTGCGGCCTCGCCCAGGGGGGTGTACCAGGCCGGCGCCTCGGTCAGGCGTTCCAGGCGGTAGTCGCGGGCGGCCTTGATCTCGACGACATCCATTTCCGCCTCGAGCAGGTCGATGAAGGGCAGGAAGAGCTGGCGGTTGAGGCCGTCTTTGTAGAGGTCCGCAGGCACACGGTTCGAGGTCGCCACCACCACCACTTTCCGCTCGAGCAGGCCCTCGAAGAGCCGCTTGAGCACCATGGCATCGGCAATGTCGGTGACCTGGAACTCGTCAAAGCACAGGAGCCGGGTTTCATCGGCAATCCGTCGGGCAACGGGGGCGACGGCGTCGTCGGAGCCCTTTGCGCGCTCGGCATGGACGGCGTCCTGAACCGCCTGCATGAAATCATGGAAGTGGACGCGGCGCTTGGCCTCGACCGGCGCATGACGGAAGAACAGATCCATCAGCATGGACTTGCCGCGCCCCACCCCGCCCCAGATGTAGAGCCCGCGCACCGGCTTGCGCCGCCCGAACAGGCCGCGGCCTTCGGCAAGCCGCTGGGCGAGACCGTCGAGCCTTTCCGCAATCGCGGCCTGTCCCGGATCGGCGTTCAGGCGCCCCTCATCGATGCAGGCCTGATAGGCGTCACGGACTGCGCCCATCAGCTGAGGAAGTCCCTGAGCGCCTCGACCAGGCGCTCACCGGAGCCCGGCACCAGGATCAGTGTCAGGGCGAGGCCCGCCAGCGCACCGCCGAGATGGGCCTCATGGGCGATGCGATTGCCCTGCCGGCCGGACATGGCAGCGGAAAAGGCGATGTAGAGCACGGCGAAGACAATCGCCGGGATCGGGATGGCGAAGAAGAGATAGAGCATGGCAAAGGGCTCGAACACGCAGAACGAGACCACCACGCCGGAAATCGCGCCGGAGGCCCCCAGCGCCGCATACTGACGGTTCTGCCAGTTCTCCACGAGCGCCCAGGCGCTGCCGCCGATGAGGGCACCGAAATAGATGATCAGATAGTTCCTCGGCCCCAGCATCTGCTCCAGGTACGGTCCGAAGAAATACAGGGTCAGCATGTTGACCAGCAGGTGCACGCCCGAACCGTGAATGAAGCCGCTGGTCAGCACACGCTGCACCTCGCCCGCGCGCACACCGTTCGTCGTCAGCAGGTTCGAGCTCAGGAATGACGGATTGGAAAAGGCGATGAAGCTCGCCAGCACATTGGCGGCGAGCAGAATGAAGGTGATCGGCGTGCCTTCAAGTCCCATGATCTGACCTTTCCGCTCCGGAGAGCTACGCATTACGGCCCCGGTTGCCCGAAAGATGCCCGCCCGGCAAGGCCGCAGCCCGCCTGCCTTAACCCGTCGCTAACCCCTCTGAAGGAGTCCTGAAGCCAGCATCCGAGGAGGCTGGCCATGAAACTCTCGCGATTTCTCGAACATGGGGGCGGCATGTGGACCGCCGGTGCGATCATGGCCGGGGCGGTGGCGGTCACGGCCGCCGTGGCCACCGGCGCCACGGTCAGTGACCCGCTCACGGTCTACTGGTCCGATGGCGACAGTGGCCGGCTGTCTGACGGCACGCGCTTCCGCCTGCACGGCGTCGATGCACCGGAAACCGGTGGCGTTGGTGCCTTTGGTGGCGCGAAATGCGAGGCCGAGCGCGAAATCGGCTATGAGGCCAAGGCCGTGGCTGTGGAAATGAGTCGCGGCGCGGAGATCGGTATCAGCCGGAATTACGGCCCGGACCGCTATGGCCGGCTGGTGGTGGACCTTTCGATCGACGGCGCGGACGCCGCCGATGCGCTGGTGGCGGCAGGTTCCCACCGGGACTGGGACTATGATGGTGGCGAGGCCAAGCCCGACTGGTGCGCCATGCTCGGCGAGGGGCTTGTTGTCGCGCCGCGTTAGCTGCGGTCGCGGGTGACTTCGTTGCCGCGGCGCGGTTTCAGGTAGAAGGTGTCGCTCAGCGTCTTCTTCGTCGCAATCACATAGCCGACCGCGGATTCATAGTCGAATGACACCTCGGCCATGATCACGGTAGCGCCGGTGGGCACCACGCCCGCCGGGACCGTGACGATCTGGTCTTCTGCATAGGCGCTGAGCCCGGTGCCACGGGCATCAGACCAGGCGACCTTCACGTCACCGGAATCCTCGTAGAGGCTGGACACGCGGATACGGGCTTCATTGCCGTCATTCGGCTCGAAAACCATGTCGATCGCAGCGTAGATGTCGGTGAGGTCGTCATTGGTCACGACGGTGTCGCGGGCCACCAGGTCGCCGAGCGAGCTGGCGGCATTGGTCACCTTGCGGTCGGCGATCATCATCAT
>CAZXWB010000156.1:0-4617 GCA_964644395.1 uncultured Hyphomonadaceae bacterium
ATGCCGAGGAGGTCTATTACAAGCTCTCGCCCTTCATGGCCGCCGACCAGATCAAGGAACCGGTTCTCCTGATCCATGGTGCGCGGGACAACAATTCCGGCACCTATCCGCAGCAGTCGGAGCGCATGTTCGCCGCGCTCAAGGGCACCGGAGGCACCGCGCGGCTGGTCATGCTGCCCTATGAGAGCCACGGCTATCGCGGCATGGAATCGGTGCTGCACACCCTGGCGGAAATGGTGGCCTGGTTCGACACCTATGTGAAAGGCGACGGCGACGCGCCGAGCGAGTGATGCCCGGCGGGGGCACGAAGGCCGCACTCGCGCCCCCCCGAACCCAGGGCTGGACACGCCGGTGCCGGCACGCCACTTGTCTGCCATGGCGATGCAACTCACGCAGCTCGCAGACCTGGCGGGCCTGCCACATGACGAAATCATAGATGTGCGCGCGCCGTCGGAATTCGCCGAGGACCATGTGCCCGGCGCGATCAACCTGCCCGTCCTGGATGATGCCGAGCGCGCACGCGTGGGCACGCTCTACAAGCAAGTCAGCCCGTTTGCAGCGCGCAAGCTCGGCGCGGCGCTGATATCGCGCAACATCTCCGGGCATCTGGAGGCCCACTTCGCCGACAAGCCGCGCGCGTACCGCCCGCTCATCTATTGCTGGCGTGGGGGCCAGCGCTCGCAATCAATGGCCATCATCCTGTCGCAGATCGGCTGGCGCACCGACACGCTGGAGGGCGGCTACAAGGCCTATCGCCGGCGCGTGGTGGAGCTTTTGCACCATGACACGGATGAGCCCCCTGCCTGGCACGACAAGCTCATCCTGATCGATGGAAACACCGGCACGGGCAAGACCGGGCTGCTCGGCGCGCTGGCCGCCGCCGGGGCCCAGGCCATCGACCTTGAGGGCCTCAGCCACCATCGCGGATCAGTGTTTGGCGGCTTTGCTGCGGCGCAGCCCTCCCAGAAGGCCTTTGATAGCGGGCTCGCCATGGCGCTGTCGGGTTTCGACACCGATCACTCCGTCTTCCTGGAGGCGGAATCGAGCCGGATCGGGCGGATCAACCTGCCCCAGCGCCTCTGGCAGGCCATGCGTGACGCGCCGCGTATCCATGTGGAAGCCGGGCTTGCAGCGCGGGCGCGCTACCTCGTGCAGGCCTATTCAGACATCATTGACGATCCCGACAAGCTGCTTGCGACGCTCGCAAGGCTGAAACCCTACCAGCCGGCCAAACGGCTGGAGGAATGGGCCGCGCTCGCCCGTGAGGGCGCGTTCGAGGCCCTGGCGGCGGAACTCATGCGTCACCACTATGACCCGACCTATGCCCGCCAGCGCAAACGCGCCGAATATGTGAGCCTCGGCACCGTCCGGCTCAGTGAAATCAACGCACAGGAGCTGGCGCGCGCGGCGCGCGATGTGATGGCCATCGCCGGAGAGACGGTCCTCGCCTGATGGTTGTTCTCCGGCCTCAGCGCACCGTGATCCCCGGCGTTCCCGCGACCATCTCCCCGATGACCACGGCCTCCTCAGCACCAGACGTCCGAAGCGTCGCGAGCACCGCGTCCACGCCGTCTGGGGCCACCGAAATGAGCAGCCCGCCGCTTGTCTGCGGGTCGCAGAACAGGTCGCGCTGCCAGTCTGCAAGGCCGGGCGCGAGGTCCACGCCGGCACCGAAGCTCTGCCAGTTCCGGGTCGCCGCGCCGGTCCTGTAGGGCACCCTGGCGAGGGCCTCGACACCCTCGAGCACCGGAACGGCCGCAGCCTCGATCACGGCCTGAAGACCGGACCCGCGGCACACCTCAAGGGCGTGGCCAAGCAGGCCGAAGCCGGTCACGTCGGTCATGGCGTGAACCGGAGCCATGTCGGCGAGCACCGCACCGACGGCATTCAGGCGGGTCGTGGAAGCCACAAGCGTGTCATAGGCCGCCTGTTTCTGCACCAGTGGGAGGTCGTCCTTTTTCAGCGCGGCGCTGATGATGCCGATGCCGAGCCCCTTGGTCAGGACCAGCCTGTCGCCGGCCCGGGCGCCACCATTGCGGCGAAGCCTGTCCGGATGCACGAGGCCGATGACAGCGAGGCCGTAAATGAGTTCCTCGGAATCGATGGAATGACCCCCGGCCACGGGCACACCGGCGCCCTGGCACGCCTCTGCGCCGCCCGCCAGGATCCTGCTGACCGTCGCGGGCGAGACGCGTCCGGCGGGCATGCCGAGCAGGGCGAGCGCCATGATGGGCGTGGCCCCCATGGCGTAGATGTCCGACAGGGCATTTGTGGCCGCGATCCGGCCAAAGTCGTGCGGATCATCCACGATGGGCATGAAGAAGTCTGTGGTCGCGACCACGGCCTGGTCCGCGCTGATGCGATAGACCGCGGCATCGTCGCTTGTGTCATTTCCGACGAGCAGGTCGGGCCAGTTGCCTGGCACCGGCATCTTCGAGAGCAGGTCACCCAGGACCGACGGCGACAGCTTGCAGCCGCAGCCGCCACCATGGGCAAGCGATGTGAGGCGGGGTTCGGTTTCGGTCATGCAGTGATCAGTAGGGCCACGGCGCAGGGCATCAAGTGCCCGCGCTCGCGCCGGCGCCCTCATTCGCCAGATTCTGCGCCGGGGGCTGATCGTCAACCATGTCCCTGGCCGGCATGAGGGCATCGCTCAGCGCCCGGATCTGGCCCACGGTCCACTGCCGGAACAGGAGGAAGGCGGCGAGGAAGAAGCCCGCGACCCCGATCAGGCTTGACCCCGCCAGCCGCAGGAGCGGCGACAGATCCACCAGAAGGGTACGCCCGAGCAGCGCAGCCGCCACCGTGGCCAGCGCGATGACAAAGGCCGGCCAGACCGAGGACAGCATGCCGGCGAAGGTCGCATCGGTCATGGCCAGCACCCGCCGCACATTCCGGACCGCCACGTAGAGGGTCGGCGGGATCAGGCCGAGGGCCACGCCCACGGGCCCGAAACTCACGCCGGCAAACACGGTCACGAACAGGATCAGGGCCTCGCCGACGCGCACGCGGAAAAGGAATTTCGTGTCGCCCGCCGCGGCGAGCTGGGCGGCCACAACCAGGTCGAAGGTGGCGATGATGCGCGCGAGGCAGACGATCTGCAGCACCGGCACCATGGGCAGCCAGTCCTCTCCCAGGATCACCAGTGTGAGGTCCTCGCCGAGGACCGCCATGGAGCCGAGACCGGCCGCGACCAGTGTGATCAGGCAGGCATACATGGTCACCCAGACCGGCTCGTGGAGGCGCCCCTCGCGGGAATACCGCCCCGTGACCTGCCAGGCGAGTACGCGCGTGGTCTGGGCGAAGATGTCGAAGGCGGCGGTGGCGGTGCGTGCACCCATGCGGAACAGGCCGACCGCCCGGGCATTCAGCAGCGCGCCAATGGCGATGTCTGACCAGTAGAGCGTCAGGAATGTCAGCGCGGCGCTGCCATAGAGGCCTGCGCCATAGTCGATGATCCGCCGGGCGTGGTCGCGGTTCCAGCCGGGCCGCGGCAGGCTGCGCGCCGCCAGGAACAGCATGCTGGCGATCACGGTGAAGGCGACGTAGCGGCTCGCCACCAGAGACCAGACGCCGTAATCATTGACCAGCATCCAGACGCCGAGGGCAAAGCCCAGCACCTCGGAGGTGAGCAGGCTGAGATAGTAGTAGCGGACCTTGTGGCGGCGCAGCGACAGGGCCTCCTGCCAGCATCCGATGAGTGAGATCAGCGGGATCCCGCAGGTGGAAGCGACAAGCTTTGCCAGCAGCATCTGCCCCGGAATGAAGGTGATGATGAAGGCAACAAGCAGGATGGCTAGGAAGAAGAAGCCGGCCACGGAGCAGTGCAGGGTGAAGGCCGTCGGCAGGGTCGGGCGGATGTCGGGTTCCTTCAGCAGATAGGCGTAGACCCCGGAGAACATGATGGTCTGGCTGAAATTCAGCAGGATCACCGCCAGCGCGAAGATGCCGAAGAGCTCGATCGTCAGGAACCGGCCGGCGAGCAGCAGCAGCACCAGCGTCATCACCTGGGAGGCGATGCGCGCAACCATGCCAAGCCCCACCATGGAGCCTGCGCGGCGGACGGCACTCTTTGGTTCGTTCATGGCCACAGCCTGCGAAATTCCTTCGGCGCGGTGGGATCACTGACGGCATGGCAGAGCCGATGCAACCGCCTGCGCCGGTGCGGGGTGATGTTTGTCAAACCGAGGGCGTCTGCTTCGGCGCCACGGTCCGGCCGGGACGGCGCGGGCCCGACACCCGGTCGCGCATCCAGGTCCGGCCCGGCTTCTCGATGAAGTGATAGGTCAGCGAGGACAGGCCAATCACCAGTGCGGAAATGCCGATCGCCCAGAGGTCGCCGAGCCAGAGATTGTCCGTCGGCACCTGGCCATAGGGCACCTCATAGCCATCGACCCGCGTGAAGATCTCCACGCCGGTGCGCGCCGCAATCCATCCGTGCACCATGTAGATCACGGCCATGACGATGTAGTGGACCATGTAGATGGAATAGGACAGCGCGCCGATATAGAGCAGCGGCCGCGTCGTGAGGATGCTGGAGATGGCTCCGGCCTGGGGCGCGAAGGCGATGATCGCCACCAGGAAGACGAAGGGCGCGATCAGGTTCACCGAGGACAG
>CAZXWB010000157.1:0-4604 GCA_964644395.1 uncultured Hyphomonadaceae bacterium
GCGGTTTTGCCTATTGCTAGCCGCAGTGCAGCAATCTGGCAATTTCGCCTAAGGTCAGGGGTTATGATGGCTCCTCCCGCGAAGCAAAGCTGCGGTCGAGGTCCCTGATCATGCCGATCACGGTGACGAGATAGGCTGTCGACCAGCCGATGAGCAGGAAGCCATTGGCAGACTGGATGGCGGAGAAAAGACGCCAGTCCTCGTCCAGAACGATGTCGCCGAAGCCGACCGTGGTGAAGGTGGAGGTGGCAAAATAGAGCGCGGGCTCCAGCGCATCGAAGGCCCCCACCAGCAGGTAGACACCGGCATAGAGCCAGATCTCGATGCCGTGCAGCACGAACAGTGTCATCACGACGGCAAGGATCGCAATCATCTGCGGGGCGAGGCTCAGCGTGTCACGGTGGGCAATGATGCGCCGCCGGAACAAGGCGATGAGCGCGGCCAGGGCGACAAGATGGACCGTCGAGGTCAAAAGGACCATGAATTCCGAAAGGGCGAGATTGGCGATCAGCATGGGCGGGGCCTCCGGCGGAGATGGCAGCAGGGTCTGCGGGTTTCCTGCCGTGCCTGTCTCGCTTCGGCAACGGTTTTGCTTGTACACTGTGAAAGCCGACCGGTCCTGCCGGGGCCGGTCGCGGGCGTCGCCGGCGGGCCAGACTGGCGCAGCGGGTTCACAGGCAGGACACCCGGGAGGGCAACGGGGCATGAAACTGGGCAAATGGATCCTGATCGCTCTGGCGCTTGTTGCCGCCGCCCTGCTCGCTTTCGCCGTGCTGCGCCCGGGCAGCGGCCCCGCAGCGGCGCCCGGCGGCGACTTCACCATCGCGGACAGCCCGGTCAGGCGCTGCATCAATCTCGGCAACGCCCTGGAGGCGCCGCAGGAGGGCGACTGGGGCTACCGCGTCCGCGTGGAGGATCTGGCGCTGATCAGGGCGGCCGGTTTTGACACAGTCCGCCTGCCGGTGAACTGGGCCGGCCATGCCGCGCTGGAGCCGCCCTACACCATTGATCCGGCCTTCCTCGGACGCGTGGACACGGTGGTCAACCAGGCCCTGGCGCGCGATCTCAAAGTCATCATTGACGTGCATCACTACACCGGCGTGTCTGAAGACCCGGCCACCCACCTGCCCCGGCTCTATGCCATCTGGGAGCAGCTTTTCCTGCATTTTGCCGGGGCACCCAAGGGCGTGATCTTCGAATTCCTCAACGAGCCCCATGGCGAGATGACGACGCGCCGGGTGGACGAGATGAACCGTGTGCTGCTGACGCGGGCCCGCTCGCTGCACCCGGAACGCTGGATCATTGTCGGCGGGGCGGGATGGGGTCATTTCGAAGGGCTGGAGAAATCAAGCCCGCCCTATGACCGTCGCGTCATGACGACCTTCCATTTCTACAGCCCCTTCGAATTCACCCACCAGGGCGCGACCTGGCTCGACATGGACCTGCCAACCGGCATCAACTGGGGCAGCGCGCGCGACAGGGAGGCTGTCACGGACGTCTTCGACCGTGCGGCGGCCTGGCGACAGAAAACCGGCATGCCGGTCTTTCTGGGTGAGTTTGGAGTATACAAGGGCGTTCCAACCGAGACACGCGCCCGCTGGACCAGCTTTGTCAGGGCCTCAGCGGAGGCGCGCGGAATGGGCTGGTGTCACTGGGACTGGGCCACGGCCTTCCCGGTCTATGACCTGGCAACCGAGAGCTGGATCGCGCCCATGCGCGATTCGCTGATCACGCCGCCGCCGCCAATCCGTTCACGAGGCCGGGGGCCAAATCCCTGAGGAACTCGATCAGGGCCTTCTCCGCCGGCGTGATGGTCTTGTCCCAGCCAAGGCGTCGCTTGAACCAGTCGCTTTCAGCCTCGGTGATCGCCGCAGCCTTCTGGGCGGCCGCCTCGCGCGCGGCGGTGCGTGCGGCCTCGGCGGCTGCGCTGTCATGGAAGATCTTCTCGAAGAAGCCACGATAATTGAACGCGCCGAACACGTCCTTAACGATGGCGCCGACGATGTCACCGCGCTGGGCGAGCCATCTTTCCCGGGACAGTGCCTCGGTGATGTTGTCCGGCGTCGGGTGCACGCGCGCCATGAGGTGGTTGGCGATGGCCCGGGCGAAAAGCTCGTTCCAGGACTTGTCATTGGCCGTGCGCGCCAGGGCGTCGTTCAGGCCGAACAGAATGTCGGCCTCTTCCCGCGTGACCCAGACCGCCCCCATGCCAGCCGGGGCGTAGAGTACCTGGCGGAGCCGTTCGACATTTTCCGCGCCGATGCGACCCTCCTGGCGGATCGCCTCGCTGAGCGACTGGAGCGTGAAACGCGCAAGCCCCGCGGGCGCGCCCTCGGCCTTGCCCAGCAGGTGCAGGAGCAGGTCGATTTCGGTTTCGGAGCACACCCGGCCATCCTGGCGCACCTGGGCCATCAGCCATTCGGCCTCCTCCTCGGTGATCCAGCGCTCCGGCGGCTGGCGGGTCAGCAGGAAGTCGCTCACCGCCTCGATGAAACGGGACCGCCACCGTGCATCGAGCAGGATCAGCTGCTCGTTCAGCCGGAACAGCGCCTCGGCCTCGGCGCGCGACACAATGCCATTGGCGTAGACGTCCTTGACCAGCCCGAGCGCATCGCCGGCCGAGAGTTCGCTCGCCGATTTGAGCTTCGCCATGATCTTCTGTGCGCTGTCACTGGACATAGGCCGCGCCTCCTGCCTGATTTCATGTCGGAAAAGAGCAGGTATCAACTGCGTTTCGGTTAACGCGCGTTTGCCATTTTCAGCGACCAAAGACCCGCTGGTCAGCGGATTGTGGAGAACTGCACCAGCAATTCGCGCAGCCATTCCGGCACGGTCTCCGGCAGGCGTTCGGCGATCATGCCCTCGCGCTTCTGGGCCACATCGGACAGTTCGGCACGGTAATAGTTCATGTCCCAGTTGGGAAAGGCACGCTCGGCCGCGATTTCACCGCCGGTCTGGACCACGCCGGAATGGCGGCTGTCGGCAACAATCCGGCCATAGATCTCCATCACCTCGTCCACGGGCCCCTCAAGCACCTGCAGGAAGGCGCTGCCATTGAAGATGAGGAAGCCGGTGATGAACCGCTCGCCATTATTGCTGGTCGAAGTGTCGAGTATGTCGGTGATATCGGCATCGCTCAGGCCCGGGCGGGGGGTGGATGCGTAGATCAGGCGGTACAGGGGCGTGGCGGCAGGCATGGTCAATCTCTCGGGGAGGACATGGCCGAAGGAGCGCCACGAGGCAAGCGCATGCATCCCTCGGGCGAGACCTGACGGGCACCTTCGCTAATTCTGGTTGTGAAGGCCGCAGCGGGCAGATGATGTCAGCCGATCATGTCGCCCGGATTGGGGCAGCTCTCCTTGCCGCGCTCGATCCGCGTGGTCAGGAACACGCCGGGATCACCGCGCGTGGAGATGAAGGCGTAGCCCTCGCCACGACGCAGGGCCCGGAAGCAGGCCGGTTCGGGATCGCCCTCGGGCGGATAGGAAAAACAGGCCATTCCGCCCTCCTCGATCCTGAGCTGGCCGTTTTCGGAATAGGGCGCCATGCCTTCGGGCACCTCGACGCGGAACACGGTGCGCCCCGAGGGATCAATGCATTCATCCCAGCGGAAATTCGCCGCGGTCTCGATGCCGTACATGTGGATGCCGAACAGTTCCGCGCGCATTTCCTCGGAGGTCAGCGGGGCAGACTGGGGCCATGCCGCCGCCCAGGGAATGAGACCCGCCACCACAAAACCTGCCAGCCATTTGCCCATGATCGGAACTTCCCGCTATGCAATCCGTCAGGCACACAGTATAGCCGCGCGCCCGAGACAAATCACGACCCGGAGTCACTCCATCCATGCCCGCCGATGCGAACACCAACAAGAAAGCCGAACTTCTCTCCGCCGAGGTGGAGCATTTCGACATCACCGCATTCGATGGCCGGCCCCTCGTCGATGCCTGGGAGAAGATGAGCTTCACCTCCCGCGACGCCGCCCGCGCCGCGCGCATCCTGAACATGACGCTCGCGGACCCCGACGCCACCGCCTTCCTGACCCTGGCCGGCTCGACCTCTGCCGGCGGCTGCATGCATGTCTGGCGCGACATGGTGCGCTACAACATGACCGATGCGATCATCGCGACGGGTGCCTCCATCGTGGACATGGACTTCTTCGAGGCGCTCGGCTTCAAGCACTATCAGGCGAAGGAAATCCCCGACGACCGCGTGCTGCGCGATCTCTATATCGACCGGATCTACGACACCTATATCGATGAGGAAGAGCTGCAGGCCTGCGACGCGACGATTTATGAAATCGCCAACAGCCTCGAGCCGCGGCCCTATTCCTCGCGTGAATTCATCCATGAGATGGGCAAATGGCTGGCAAGCGGAAACGCGAAGAAGGAAGGCTCCCTGATCCAGGAGGCCTTTGAGAAGGGCGTGCCGATCTTCTGCCCGGCTTTCGTGGACTCCTCTGCCGGCTTCGGCCTCGTCAAGCACCAGGTCGAGCGGATGAAAGCGGGCAAGCCCTATCTCGTCATCGACGCGATTGCCGACTTCCGCGAGCTCACCGACATCAAGATGAAGGCCGGCGCCTCGGGCCTGTTCATGGTCGGCGGCGG
>CAZXWB010000158.1:0-4595 GCA_964644395.1 uncultured Hyphomonadaceae bacterium
TGAGGGAAATCCTGCGGAAAGATGAAGAATTGGATGGAATTCATTAACCCTTCAGGGCTAAGCGGCTAAATTCATGTTACGAGTATCGCGGCTGTAGCGAGGCAAACCATTATGAATGCAGCGGCCCATATCTTCATGGTGCTGGTCTATGCCGGCATCGGCGCTGGCGCCGCATGGGTGGCACGGACGCAGTTCGCCCTTGACTGGGTGCTGGCGTCGGTCGCCGGCGCGGTGGCTTTCCTCGCGCTCTGCCAGCTGCACATGGCGCTGACGCGTGGCGGTCGCGCCAGGGAGGTGGAGGAACGCATCGACACGCTGGCATCGGACCAGCGCGACGTGTCTGAACGCATGGATGTGGTCGAGGCGCGCACCGAGGCTGTGGAGACCACAGTCAAACACGAGCTCACCGAGCGCCGCGATGCCCTTGTCAGCGAGATGAAACAGCTTGAGGGCCTGATCGAACGCCTCACCCAGTCCTTCGAGGCCAGGCTGAATGGCGGCGATGCGGCCCCCGCTCCGGTCTCCAGCGGCGAGGACAAGGCCCTGCGTGAGGTGCTCAACGCGCTCGAAGGCCAGCGTGTGGACATGCACCTGCAGCCCATCGTGTCGCTGCCCGACCGGCGTGTGCGCTTCTATGAGAGCTTCACGCGCCTGCGCCATGCCGATGGCTCACTGATCCTTCCGGCGGAGTTCATGGATGCCGCCCGCCGGGCCAATCTGCTCGGCACCATCGACAGCTGGACGCTCTACCGTTCCGTGCAGATCGTGCGGCGCCTGGCCGAGCGTGATCGCCGTGTCGGCGTGTTCTGCAACATTTCCGCAGCCTCCCTGGAGGATGACCAGGTCTTCCCCTCCTTCCTGCAATACATGCGAGAGAACCAGGACCTGTCAGGTGCAGTGATCTTCGAGATCGAGGCCGACCGGTTCGAGTCGCGCTCGCGCACCATGCGCGAGAACATGAATCGGCTCGTCGCCCTCGGTTTCCGTTTTTCCATCGACCATGTCGAAACCCTGGCGCTGGACCTGCCGCGGCTGCAGGATGCCGGCATCCGTTTCGTGAAGATCGCCGGCGACAAGCTGGTGCGCGACCTGTCGCCAGGTGGTGCGCGGCCGATTTCCGGCATCAATCGCAATCTCGCGCCGGAGGATGTGAACCCGGTCTTCGAGCGCTACCAGATTTCCCTCATCGCCGACCGTATCGAGGACGAGGCGAGCCTTGCGGAAATCCTCGACCACAGTGTCCCCTACGGCCAGGGCCATGTCTTCGGCCCGCCGCGCCCGATCAAGGCGTCGCTGATGGAAGAGACAACGCCGCCGGACGGCTTTGTGCCGCCGGTGCGCAGCGCGGGCTGAGGCCCGCACAATAGGGAATTCAGGGAAGGCTGGGGCGATGGGTGCCGTGAAGCAAATCGACGGTCTGTCTAGCATTGCGGAGCGTTTCGACGCGGTGCTCTGCGATGTCTGGGGCGTGGTGCACAATGGCCGCAGGGCCTTTGCCGGCTCGGTGCGCGCCCTTCAGGCCTTCCGCGCCGGTGGCGGGCGGGTGGTGCTGATCACCAATGCCCCGGTCCCGCGCGAACAGGTGGAGCGCTATTTCGAACCCTTCGGCGTGCCGGCCGATGCCTATGATTCCCTAGTGTCGTCCGGCGACACGACGCGGGCCTGGCTCGCCGAGCGGCAGGGTGCGAAGGTGCTCGCCATCGGCATCGACGAGGGCTGGGAGCGTGACCGTCGGCTCTATGAGGGTCTGGATCTCGATTTCGTGACCGATCCCGAGGCCGCCGACTTCATTGTCGCCATGGGCCTGCGCGACGGCTTCAACGACCGTCCGGAGAGTTATCAGGGCGAGCTTGAAGGCTATCTGAAACACGGCCTGCCCATGGTCGTGCCCAATCCCGACCTGCAGGTTCGCGTCGGTGAGCGGCTGCACTGGTGCGGGGGCATCCTCGGCCAGATCTATGCCGGCCTTGGCGGCGAGGTGATCCTCACCGGAAAGCCCCATGCCCCGATCTATGGGCGTGCCTGCGAACTCCTCGGCGAGGTCGGCAATGTTCCGCCCGCCCAACGCATCCTTGCCATTGGCGACGGTCCGGCCACCGACATTCGCGGCGCCAATGATCAGGGCATGCCGGCGCTCTATGTCGGCACCGGCCTGCATGCCCATGATGGTGACTTTCTCCGGAGCGTTCAGGCGCTGCTCGGCCGGGAGGGCGTGCGCGCCGATTTCGCCATGCCGGAACTCGACTGGTAACGGGTGCGAAAGGGTTTTCCTTCCCGCCGTGGCGCTCTAGGACACAACACAGCCTGACGCATTCGGAGACTGGCATGGCAGAAGATATGCCCAAGACAAACACGGGACGCTTTTTCGAGGACATGGAGATCGGCGAATTCGTCGAGATGGTCCACACCATCACCGAGGACGACATCGAGCTCTTTGCCAAGGTCTCGGGTGATTACAATCCGCTGCACATGGACGAGGATTATGCCCGTACCACGCAGTTCGAGGGCCGCATCGCCCATGGCGCGCTGACGGCGAGCTATATCTCCGCCCTGCTGGGCAATGACCTGCCAGGGCCCGGCGCGATCTTCACCGGCCTGGAACTTCGGTTCAAGCGGCCGGTGCGAATCGGCGACGAGGTCACGGCGCGCGCCGAGGTGGCCGAGAAGATCGAGCGTGGCAATCGCGTGGAGTTGAAAGTCTCTTGCTCGGTGGCCGGCAAGCCGGTCGTGCTCGGCACCGCCCAGGTGGTTGCGCCCCGCCGTGCGCGCTGAGGCGGGCACCACCGGCGGATTCCACGTCCTGCGCCACTGGGAAGACGTGCCGGAGGCGCTGCGCGGCCTGGCCATCGCGCTTGGCAATTTCGACGGCCTGCACCGCGGCCACATGGCCGTCGTGGACGCCGCGCGCGCCGCCGGCGAGCATGGTGATCGCGGCTGGGCGCTGGCCACGTTCGAGCCGCCGCCGCGGGTCTATTTCGGCCGGGTCAGTGGTCCTTTTCGGCTCACCACGCCGGACACCCGCGCCCGCCTCTGCCGCGAGCTTGGCGCGCGGGCGGTGTTCGAACTGCCCTTCAATGACCGCCTGGCGCAGATGGATGACGAGGTCTTCATCGACACCGTCCTCTCCGAGGGCCTCGGCGCGGCGCACGTCGCTGTCGGCGGAGATTTCCGCTATGGCCGCGCGCGCGTTGGGGACGCCGACAGCCTGGTGCGCCACTGTGCCGGGCACGGCATCGGTACGAGCGTGGTGGTGCCGGTTCTGGGCGATGGCGCCGACAAAGTGTCCTCATCGGACATTCGCGAGGCGCTGCATGAAGGCGCGCCGGACCGGGCGGCGGCCAGTCTCGGGCGCTGGTGGACCGCATCGGGCAAGGTCGAGCATGGCGAGAAGCGCGGGCGCACCATCGGCTATCCCACCGCCAATACGCGGCTCGGCGAACTGATCGAGCCGCGCCACGGCATCTACGCCGTGGCCGCGCGCTTCGGTGAAGGGCCGTGGCGGGGCGGGGTGGCGAATTTTGGTCGCACGCCCACCACGGGCGAGCGCGATCCGCTGCTTGAAGTCCATGTCTTCGACTTCAGCGCAGACGTGTACGGAGAGGCCATGGAGGTCGCCTTCATGGACTTCCTGCGCGCCGAGGCGCGGTTCACGTCGCTGGAGGAATTGGTGAGTCAGATGCACACTGACGCCGAATCGGCCAGAAAAAGTCTCACTCGTCTGGGATTGAAAGCTGAGGCGCAGGCTTTACCGCCGGTGCCGAATGTCTAGACTGGCGAGTAGTCGTATCGGCCGGGGTGATTTTTGGGGACACTTCTCAAGACCGGTCCATGCGGGGACAAAGACTGGAGACCATGAGATGAAAACCATTGTGAAGACCTTCGCCGCCACCGCGGCCGCCGCAGCGCTCGCCCTCGGCGCCAGTGCGCAGCAGACCAATCCGCTGACCGGCCAGCCCATGCAGCAACAGCCCCAGCAGGCCCAGCCCGCGCCGGCGCCGGCTACGGGCGGGCTGATCAAGACCGTCGGCCTGTCGGAGCTTGAGCGTCTCGCGCGTTCGGGCGGCGGCACCGTGGAAAACGCCGATCCCGGCAATGGCAGCCCCTATGTGGTGGCCGTCGATTCCGCCACCGGCCTGCGCTATGTACTGTATGGAACGGCTTGCAATGCTGGCCAGTGCAACGGCATTGAGCTGACGGCGAGCTGGGGCGGCACGCCCTACAACACCGACATGAGCCGCATCAATGAGTGGAACCTGTCCAAGGCGGCGGTGTCCGTGGCGGTCCAGAGCGCCGATGATGGCGGCAAGTCGATCCTCGTGTCGCGCTACCTGATCCTAGACTACGGTCAGACCTTCGAGAATCTCGAGCTGAACGTGACTGTTTTCAAATCCATCGCGTCCGGCCTCGGCTCGGAGTTCACCGCCGATCCCTCCCAGCGCAACGCAACGCCGGGCGGCAACCAGGGCGGCTTCCAGCAATAGGCCATCGCGCAGTCTCGGAGGGTGGTGCCTGCTAGCACAGACCCTTCGAGGCCCTGCTGGCGCAGAGCACCTCAGGGTGAGGGGCACTTGTGACGATCCCTCGACCCGAACCCC
>CAZXWB010000159.1:0-3350 GCA_964644395.1 uncultured Hyphomonadaceae bacterium
ATCAGCGATCCTCTTCAGGGCGCGGCGTCTGGTCGGCATAGAGCGCCTGCGCTTCGGCTGGCGGGCCACGGCGGGTGCCAAGCCCGATGATTTCGATGGTCCTGATATGGGGCCCGAGGCGCAAGGTCAAAATATCCCCCGGGGCAACGCTCGCGCCGGGCTTCGATGTTTTGCGCACCTGGCCGGTCCGGTCGATGCGCACGCCGCGCTTCGCGATCGCCTCCGCCGAGAGCGCGCGTGTCTTGTAGAAACGCGCCCGCCACAGCCAGACATCGAGGCGAAGGGTTTCCGGCCCGTCCAAGGGCGCGCCGTCAGGTCTTGTCGCCATCGGCCGCCGCAGGTGACTGCGGAGGGGATGGGTCCGGCGCGTCCTGAGTGACGCTCTCCGTGGCGTTGGTGTCCGTCGCCGGCGCCTCGGATTTCGGCTTCGGCTTCTTCTTGCGCGGCTTTTTCTTCGGCGCAGGCCTGGGCGGCTCGACCAGCGTGGCGAGCACGGCGAAAGGATTGTTCGGATCGACCGGTTTGTCTTCCCGGCGCGGCCGGGCCGGGCGATCCTTGCGTGGGGCGGGCTTGCCTTCGGCGCCTGCGCGTTCTGATGATCCGGCCTTCTGGCGCGGGCCACGCTTCGGACGCCGGTCAGGCTTGCCATCGGGCGTGCCGCGACGGGCATAGCGCCAGGCGGTGACCACACCGGCCTCGTCCTTTTCCGCGGTGACCAGGCCGAAGCCCTTCAGCACGAGCGGAAAGTCTGCACCGGGGCAGGACACGATGGAAGCGAGCTCCGGCGGCAGCTGGAACAGATTCTTGCCGGCCTCCTTGCGGCGCTTGTCGATCTCCCAGGCGAGACGTTCGGCAAGGTCGGCGCGGATGGCGCGCGGCCCGAAGCGCAAGTACCCGGCAGTGGAAAGCGCCTCGTCGGTCCAGCTCTCATCGATGGCGAAACTGCCGGCGCCCTCCGGCGGGCGGGGGCAGTCGGCACCGGCGAACACGCTGCGCAGGCGGGCGGCATGCGCCTGGGCGGCGGGCTTCTGGGCGTCGGGGGCATGGGCGGAGACACGCCCGGCCCGCAACCCCTTCAGCTTCAGCGCCTCGCGCTGGTCGGGCGTCAGCCGGTGGGAGGGATCGTCATTCCTGAGATCGATCGCCGCGCCGGCTTCCATCACACGGTAGGCGATGCCGCGCGCCAGCCCCTCCAGTTCGGAGGTTTTCTCGCTCACCTTGAGCTGCATGTGCGTCGGCATGCGGTGGGCGGTCTGCTCGTTCACCCAGTCGAGGATGCGTGCAGCCGGGCGGTCGCGCTGTTCGGGCGTGGCTTCGGACGCGCCTATCATCTCCACCCGCGGGCTCAGCCAGTCATGGCCCGCGGTCAGCCTCGCCACGGCGTGGCCGTCAAAGGTCACGCGGCCTTCCTTGTCGAACTTGAAGGCGGGCGACATGGCATGGGCAATATCCGACAGGCGCTGGGACAGGATCGGGCGAAGCGCGGCAAGGGCGGCGTTCTTCACCGCCTTGCCCTCCAGCGTCGAGCCCGTCATCACCGGCCGGAAGACCAACCCTTCAAGCCTGCCGACGACATGGCCCTCCACCTTGATCTCGCCGTCCGGGCTGATCTCGGTGTCGAGGGCATCCTCCTTCTTCAGGCCCGCCATCAGCGCGGAAGTGCGCTTGTCGACGAAGCGCTGGGTCAGCTTTTCGTGCAGGGCATCCGACAGCCGGTCCTCAACCTCGCGGGTGCGCTCGCGCCAGTTCTCCGGCTCAGCCAGCCAGTCATCCCGGTAGGCGGCATAGGTCCAGGTGCGGATGGCGGCGACGCGTTCCTGAAGCTGGGCAATGTCGCCCTCGGTGTCGTCCAGCGATGACAGGCGCTTGGCCATGAAATCATTGTCGAGCCGCGCCGCCGGGTCGGCGAGGACTTCCAGCACCTGTTCCACCAGGCGCAGATGCCCCTCGGGACCGGCATCCCTGAAATCGGGCAGGCAACAGAGATCCCAGAGCCGCTGCACGCGTTCCGGCGTTGACGCGCCAGCCGTCAGCCCCTCCTCCTTCAAGCGGCGCAGGGTCCATTCGTCCAGCGCGTGGGGGTTCTGGCGCAGGATCGAGGAGCGCGACGGTTGCGACAGGGTCTTCAGCAAATTGTCGACACTGGCGAAGTCAAGATCGGCATTACGCCAGGAGAGCTGGCCCACGGCATCGAAGACATGGTTCTCCACCGCGCCGATCAGTTCCGGCTCGAAGGGCTGGCAGTCGGCGGTCTCGCCAAACGTGCCATCGCTGCGGAAGCGTCCGGCGCGGCCGGCAATCTGGGCGGTCTCGGCTGCCGTCAGCAGGCGCCGGCGGCGGCCGTCGAACTTCGCGCGCGAGGCAAAGGCAATGTGGTCGACATCGAGGTTCAGCCCCATGCCGATGGCGTCGGTGGCGACGAGGTAATCCACCTCGCCGGACTGGTAGAGCTCGACCTGGGCGTTGCGGGTGCGCGGGCTGAGCGCGCCCATGACCACCGCCGCGCCGCCGCGCTGGCGCCGCATCAGTTCGGCAATGGCATAGACCTCCGACGCACTGAAGGCGACGATGGCGGAGCGTTTCTGCAGCTTGGTGACCTTCACCGGTCCGAAGTGGGACAGTTGCGAGAAGCGTTCCCGCCGGTCGGCGCTGATGTTCAGCCCGAGCGCATGCAGCGCGGGCCGCATGGTTTCCGAGCCGAGCAGCAGCGTCTCGCCCTTTCCACGGGCATGCAGGATGCGGTCGGTGAAGATGTGTCCGCGGTCGGGATCGGCGGCGAGCTGGATCTCGTCTACCGCCATGAAATCGACCCCATGGCCGAGCGGCATGCTTTCCACCGTCGCGATGATGTATCGTGCGGTTTCGGGCCAGATTCGTTCCTCACCGGTCACCAAAGCGGCCGAAGTCGGACCTTTTTCCGCCACGACCCGGTCATACACCTCACGCGCGAGCAGTCGCAGGGGCAGGCCGATCATCCCGGTCGTATGACCCAGCATCCGCTCGATGGCGTAATGGGTCTTGCCGGTGTTGGTGGGGCCGAGAACAGCTTTCAGATTGGCCATGGGGCCTCGTTCGTTCCGGAACGCACGTGGGAGTCATGCGTCAAAATTGCAGCGGGCGTTCTTGCCCAAAGCTTGTCCAAGCGCAAGGCTGGCAAGGATCTAGCATCACAGGGTCGAGAGAGAAACAGGAGGAACACCGATGAAACCGAAGCCGGAACGCGAACAGGAAGACACCGCGCGGGCCGCGGAGGCGACCGAAGCCACCGACGAGGCAGACACCGCCAGCGAGGAGGAGACCCTCGCCGGCGCGGCGCCCGAGCCCGATGATTGCTACCAGCCCCGCGTCAC
>CAZXWB010000159.1:3450-4589 GCA_964644395.1 uncultured Hyphomonadaceae bacterium
TCCTGCCGCCCGAACCAGCTGCGCACTGTGGCCCAGCTGTTCTTCGTGCCGCGCATCGTGGCCTCTGCAGCGCCGGCAGCCTTGGCTGACAGCCCACCGACACGCTTCAGGAGATCGGAGACCACCGCGCCGGCATCGCGCCTGACCTTCGTCATCGCCTCGGCATAGAGTGAGCTGGCGCGATCTTCGGTCCAGGCCTCGAAACTGCGGCAGCGCCGTTTTGCGAGATAGCCGAGTTTCAGAGTCATGGTGGCATTGATGGCGCCGTCCATCACAGGGCCGGCCACGAGCCCGCCCATGCGCCCGAGCAGGCCGCCCACCACCTCGCCGGTCATTTCCGAGATATCATCCACAGCGCGGCTGATCACGACAATCGCCGCCACATCCCGCAGGATGAGCAGGCTGCCGCGCAGGTTCGGCCGGCCGAAATAAGCCCGCGCGATGCGGGAAATCAGGTTGGCCGCGCGCCAGAGCACGATGAAGGCGTCAATGGTGCCATTGAGCGAGGTTGCCGTGGCCACGCCAACGCCCACGGCCTCGGCCTTGATCATACGGTCCACGCGCGCGTCGATCCTGGCCAGGCGCGCCTCGATATGGCTGGCCTGGAAGCGGGCGATTTCATCTGACAGGTCGCCGATATCGCGCTTCGAGGCGCGCTCGACCCTGGCGGCCAGCCGGTTCAGCGCGGCGATATCCTCAGCAATGGCGGCGCGCTCGGCCCTCAGTTCCGGATTACGCGCCAGCGCCTTCAGGTATTTCCGGTCATATTTCGCCCGGGCCTTCAGGTCGTTCAGCGTGGGCGTGTCGCCCTCCATCCTTGGCGGGCGCGCCATGACCGGTGTGGAGAAGAAACTCACCAGCGGTCGCCCGACCAGGAGCAAAAGCAGGCCGGCCAGGACGATGACGAAGCCGATGCCCAGGGCGGGATGGATGTCGGCAAACATGCGATAAAACAGGAAGCCCTGCCCGATCACCATGAGGAAGCCGAGCAGGATGAGCGCATTCACGCTCCATTTCAGCGCCTTCCACGCCACCGCCCACTGACGCGCAAGCTCCCAGCGGCCCGTGCTGTCGCCGGACGCGGAGGTCTCCACGGTTGCAATCTCATTGGCCAATGTCGCTCGTCCTGTGTCAGATCA
>CAZXWB010000160.1:0-4576 GCA_964644395.1 uncultured Hyphomonadaceae bacterium
GCATCTAATGCACCAAATGAGAGTTGAATACCTGGGTAACGGGAATTGCTGACGCACCAGAGCAACCAATGGCAGACCGCTTGGCGAATGCGTGGAGATGTACGAGTTCTCTCGCTGCGCCTTTTGCTGCGAGATTGCTCGATTTTCGCTGAGTATCTTGATCCTCGTCTTTTCATATCGATTCCTTTCGTGATAGCCAGATAGCTATATTTACCACAAAAAGAGATTTTTGTCATCCTAGGCGCGGACTTGAGTTGACTTTTCAGTTGTTAGTGTGCGGAAAACAGGCTCAGGTAATAGCGCCCATCGCTCGGCGGCGGCGTCCACACGATCTGAGTTTGGCCCCGGTCACGTCCAGTGCGCTCCCTAGGCCGTCGTGTAGCATCATCATCGTCTCCAGGCCGTCGGTCGGCGTGACGGTGACCGTGATGATCTGGCCTTCGGATAGATTGAAATAGACGAAATCCTTGTCGGCGGCGTAGTTGACCGGGTCGCTATCGAACGTGCGGGTCTGGACGACGCCGCTTTCGATGGGGTTGGCCTGCTGCCAGGTGTCGTCTATTTCGTGATTGTCGCGACAGGTATGGCTGATGACGCTCATCGGTGCCATCGCAGCGCTTAGTGCGTCAGGCGCGACGGCTTGATTGGTCGACCTGACCGCGCTGTGATTGTGCGCCACGAGCGGCAGGTAGATGGTTTGGATCGGGGATTCTTGTTGCGCCTCTCGCTCGATCCAGATCTCATATTCGGTGTCGCATCCAGTCAACTGGGCTTGGTTGGCGACGCGGATGTAATAGACACCGTTGGTCTGTGCCTCCCAGACGATGCGTGATGAGTGCTCAATCGCGCCTGCGTAATCATCGTTGGCCCGTAGTTGCGTCTGTCCATCGGTGTCGAAGAGCGCCAGGAAGGTGTCGGTTCGCCGTCCCCAGGATGAGGTGGTGATGGTGTAGACATCGCCCGTCTGGGCGGTGAAGGCGATCCAATCGACCGCGTCGTCGCAGAAATTGCGGCTCTGCCGGTTTCCAATCGAGACAGGCTTGGCTTGGGAGGGCTCGTCGTCCGGCTCATATGCGTCGGGCTCACAGACGCAGTCGCCCGGCGTGACAGTCAGTGCGGCGGTGTTCGTCTGGCCTTCGTAGGTCGCGGTGACGGTCCACGCCCCAGCGATCTCGGCAGTGTAGCCATTGGCGTCCCACGCGCCACCCGCGCCGGGGTTGATGGTGTAGCTGGCGTCGGCAGTCACGTCCCAGGCGTTGCCGTGGATATCGGCGGCGATGACGGTGTAGGTGAGGCGCTCGCCCGCAGTGATGGCCGCGCTTGGCGGGGTGAGGCTGATGCTTGCGGCTGGTCCGTGCGTGACGGTGAGCGCGGCGGTGGCGTGGGCCGCGCTGACGGTCGCCGTAACCGTCCACGCACCCGCGATCTCGCCGGTGTACTGTCGCCCCGACCAGGTTCCGCCTGCCTCCAGCGCGATGGCGAACGTCGCATCAGCGGTCGCATCCCACGAGTTGCC
Source organism: uncultured Hyphomonadaceae bacterium (assembly GCA_964644395.1). Taxonomy (GTDB): domain Bacteria; phylum Pseudomonadota; class Alphaproteobacteria; order Caulobacterales; family Hyphomonadaceae; genus JBGSUF01. The sequence continues at coordinate 1,517 of CAZXWB010000160.1, forward strand.
GAAGGCGTCTCGCGCCGTCACGGTGTAGAGCAAGCTCTCTCCGGCGGCGATGCGCTCTTCTTGAGGCGTCAACATCAGATCGGTTACGCTCCCCGGCGTCACGGTCAGCGCGCCGGTGATGACCTGCCCGCCGTAGAGGGCGGTCACGCGCCACGTTCCGGCCATTTCTGACGTATAGGCGCTGCCCTGCCAATTGCCGCGCGCGGGACTGTCGATGGTGAAATAGGCGCCGCTGGTCGCATCCCAGGTGTTGCCCGCCGTGTCGGTGGCCCAGAGGGTGTAGGTGAGGCGCTGGCCCGCCGTGATGGCGGCATCCGCCGGATGGAGGCGCAGCGCGGCGACGGTGGCAGTGATGACGTGGAGCGTGGCGCTGGCGTCCAGGTCGCTGGCCTCCGCTGTGATCGTCCAGGCGCCGGGCCGTTGGGTGGTGTAAGCGTTGGCGTCCCAACGGCCGCCCGCGCGGAGGGGCGAGGTGAAGGTCGCGGCGTCCGTCACATCCCAGGTGTTGCCGGCGCCGTCCTCGGCGGCGACGGTGTAGGTCACGCGCTCGCCCGCCGTGATGGTGGCCGGGTCGGGCGTGATGGCGAGGGTCGTCGCTGGCCCGCGCGCGACGGTCAGGGTTGCAGTAGCTGCTATGCCATCGACGGTCGCCGTGATGGGCCAAACGCCCGCGTACTGTGACGTGTAGCGGGCCGCGTGCCATGTCCCGCCCGCCGCCGGGGGCGACGCGAATCTCGCCTCAGCCGTCGCGTCCCAGAGATTGCCAAAGGCGTCTTGCGCCGTCACGGTGTAGGTGATCGACTGCCCGGCGGTCAAGGTCGCGGCGGCGGGCGCGAGGGCCGCGCTTACCGCCGGGCCTGGCGTTATGGTGAGTGCGGCGGTGGCTTGAGTTGCGCCGATGGTCGCTGTGACCGTCCAAGCACCCGCGATCTCGCCGGTGTACTGTCGCCCCGACCAGGTTCCGCCTGCCTCCAGCGCGATGGCGAACGTCGCATCAGCGGTCGCATCCCACGAGTTGCCGAAGGCGTCTCGCGCCGTCACGGTGTAGAGCAAGCTCTCTCCGGCGGCGATGCGCTCTTCTTGAGGCGTCAACATCAGATCGGTTACGCTCCCCGGCGTCACGGTCAGCGCGCCGGTGATGACCTGCCCGCCGTAGAGGGCGGTCACGCGCCACGTTCCGGCCATTTCTGACGTATAGGCGCTGCCCTGCCAATTGCCGCGCGCGGGACTGTCGATGGTGAAATAGGCGCCGCTGGTCGCATCCCAGGTGTTGCCCGCCGTGTCGGTGGCCCAGAGGGTGTAGGTGAGGCGCTGGCCCGCCGTGATGGCGGCATCCGCCGGATGGAGGCGCAGCGCGGCGACGGTGGCAGTGATGACGTGGAGCGTGGCGCTGGCGTCCAGGTCGCTGGCCTCCGCTGTGATCGTCCAGGCGCCGGGCCGTTGGGTGGTGTAAGCGTTGGCGTCCCAACGGCCGCCCGCGCGGAGGGGCGAGGTGAAGGTCGCGGCGTCCGTCACATCCCAGGTGTTGCCGGCGCCGTCCTCGGCGGCGACGGTGTAGGTCACGCGCTCGCCCGCCGTGATGGTGGCCGGGTCGGGCGTGATGGCGAGGGTCGTCGCTGGCCCGCGCGCGACGGTCAGGGTTGCAGTAGCTGCTATGCCATCGACGGTCGCCGTGATGGGCCAAACGCCCGCGTACTGTGACGTGTAGCGGGCCGCGTGCCATGTCCCGCCCGCCGCCGGGGGCGACGCGAATCTCGCCTCAGCCGTCGCGTCCCAGAGATTGCCAAAGGCGTCTTGCGCCGTCACGGTGTAGGTGATCGACTGCCCGGCGGTCAAGGTCGCGGCGGCGGGCGCGAGGGCCGCGCTCACCGCAGGGCCGTGCGTCACGGCGAAGGGGATGCTCTGGCCGGTCGTCTGCGCATCCAACTGAGCGGTCACGGTGATGAGGTCGGCGGCGATGGCCTGGGTGACGGTGACGAGGTCGTTCCACACGCCGTCCTGGAAGGTGATGGGGCCGGGCGGCGAGAGGGTGCCGGTGGTGTCGGTCAGCCAGGCGCATCCGTTGAAGGCCGTGAGCACCTTGTCCGCCGCGTCGCGGGCCGAGATCGCCACGGGGAAGCCCACGCCCGCTACTTGATCCTGCATCAGATAGACGCGGAAGTGGTGCAGCGTGGAGAGGGGCAGGATCGTCAGCGTGGTCGTGGCGTGGCGCGGATATTCGCCCGCCATCCCGGCGGTGGCCGTGATGATCGCGTCGCCCTCCGCCGTGGGGGTGTAGACGAGCGTGACGCGCCCGCTGGCGTCGGTCGTGCCCGTGATCTGGCTGAGGTAGCCCAACTGCGTTGTGAAGGAGATCGTGTGCCCGGCGGGTGTCAGGAGGCCGTCTATCGTCGCGGTGACCTCACCAGTCGAGACGCCGTCCAGCATCAGCGTCGTCGGATCGCCGGCCAGGTCGAGCGTGTAGTAGATCGCGCGGCCCAGCCCGGCGTCCTCGGCCTGGTGATAGATGCGGGCCTCAATCGCGGCCAGATCGCTGACGCCCCAATCGTTGAACGTCGCATCGACGCTGGCCTGCGCGTAGTTGATCAGGTCGCCGGCAGCGGAGCCATCCGTGCCCGTGTAGGTGGCGGTGTTGCTGATGAAGGTCGCGTGATGGATCGCCACATCAAGCGGGCCGGCGTTGGCCTTGTCGGGTTCGCCCAGGCGGATGCCGCGCTCGTTGCCGCTGTACAGGCCGCCGTCGATGCGGACGTGGGTCAGCGTAGCGGGATGCGCCCCGTAGGTTGCGCCATCATCGCGCGCCTTGATCGCGAGGCCCACGCCGTGCGCCGCGCCGCCCAGGGCGTTGTCCGTCACCGTGCAATCGCGGAAGGTGAGGTTCTGATAATCGCCGGCCTTCAGGTTGATGTCAATGCCCGCCATCCACGGCAGGAAATACGAGGGCACGCCGTCCGCCGAAAAGCCGTTGCCGGTCACGGTACAGGTCGCGAACGTCGCGTCGGAGAGCTTCTCGGCGTAGATGCCCTTGAGGTTGTTGTGGCTGAAGCTGGTGTTGGTGAC
>CAZXWB010000161.1:0-4572 GCA_964644395.1 uncultured Hyphomonadaceae bacterium
ACGTCGTCAGTTTGCGGGCGGCGGTGCTGTGGTTGTTGTTCGCCTCGGCGCTGTACACCTTCGGCCCCAACTTCTACTTGGGGATGGAGAGCTTCCGGCGTGAGGTGGCAGGCGGCTTCTACGAGGTCGGGGTCACGGCCTTCAACGACGGTGGCCCGGTGGCCGGGCTGGACGCGGTCGGCACCGCGCCCGGCGATAGTGTGGCGGTACCCACTGACCAGCTCGGGGCCTTTTTGCCGATTTCTTCAGTGAGCGCTGTCGATGGCGTTGATGTGGCGTTGGCTTTTCTTGACGCCGACGGCTACGACCTACTCGGTGCGGCGGGTGGCCCACATCCGCTGGCGCGGCTGCCGTGGAATCTGGTAGCAGCCGATGGCGGCGGCTACTTCGACCCGGCCAGCGGCCCGACCACCTTTGACAGCCTGACCGACGTCGAGCGTCAGGAGGCCATTGGTCGCGCCTTTCAGGGGGTGGCTCGCATGGCAACCGGCCTGGTTATCTCGATCTTTGCAGTCGTCGAGCAGCTGGTGCACTTCATTCTGGCCGCTTCGTTTGCGGTCGCCTTCCTCAGCACCTTCGTCGCCACCCTATTTGCCTTCTTCATCCGCACTGAGCCGATCGCCTGGTCGTCGCTGGAGATGGTGATTGAGCTGTTCATCCAGACGCTGGTCAACTCGCTGCTGATGTCGCTGGTGGTCGGTTTTGTGCTGATCGGGGCCAATACCGCCAACGCGGTGCTGCTGTTGGGCGGCTCGGTGGCGGCGCTATTTATGGCATGGAACCTGTTGCAGGGCACGCTGCGCGGTCTGATGAACTCGACCGACCGCCTGTATAAGAGTTTCGCCTCGGCCACGGGCGGCAACTTCGCCACCGCGAGTGAGACCCGTGACGCTGCCGGAAAGGCGGCGCTTGGGGCCGCCACTGGCGCCGCTATTATGGCCGGGGGCGGTTCCTTTTTGCAGGCGATGGGCGGTACCTTTGGCGACGCCCGCACCGCCCAGACCATGAACTACGCCTCGCGCATGTTGGGTGGCGAGGAGACCGCACTCGGTCGCGCCGCCGAGGCGGTGGGGGAGGGGGCCTCAGCCCGGACCATCGGCGGGCCGTTGGGTGGCGGTTTGCTGGGTGCCCAGACGCGCCGCAACCGTCAGGCGGACGCCGAACGCGAGGCCCGTCTGAGCTATACCGGCGACGCCGACGCCGATCGTGACGATACGGTTATGGGCTATCGGCAGGATAACGACGCGGGGACTCTGCTCGACACGTTCACCCCCGAGGACGCCAACCGAGTACGGGCACTGGCGACCGTCTACGACCCGGACGACTTTGACACGGTGGTCGCAACCGTGCGCCGTGTGCGCAACGACCAGCCCGACCTCGACCCGGACACCCCGGCCTTTCAGCGACAGGTGCGGACGGCGCTGCCGGAGACCCTGCAGGACATTGACCGCGCCGCGCTTGGCGATTTTGCCACGACCTTTGGCGCACCTGCCGACCGAACCGCCTCACGCTACGAGAAGGCCACCGCCCAATTCCAGCCGATGGTGCCGCCGGGGCCTGCCGACCAGGGCCGTGACGACGCGCTGGCAACCTACCGCCAGACCGGTAACGAGGCTGCTCTGGCCGATGCCTTCACCCCGGAGGACGCCAATCAGGTGGCGCAACTGGTCGATGCCTATGACGACGACGACTTCGCCGAGGTTGTCTCGGCGGTGCGGGCTGTGCGTGATGCCGACCCCGACCTGGAACCTGGCAGCCGTCGAGCTGTCGCCGCCGCCCGGGGTGAGCTGCCGCCCACGCTGGCGCCTATGCCGTCCGCCGACCTGACCGCCTTCTCCCGGAGCTTTGGACGCTCACCGGACCATCCGGCTGTGACCGAGGCCGAACCGGAGATCTACACCGGCACACGTGATGTCCGCCGTGACGCCGCTGTGGCGGAACTCCGGGATACCGGCGACGACCGGGTACTGGATGAGGTGTTTACGCCCCGTGAGGCCAACGCCGTCTTGATTCTCAGCGAGGAGTACGAGAACGACGATTTCGATGCGGTGGTGCGCGCCGTCCGTCAGGCTCGTACCGCCGATCCCGACCTGGAGGCCGGGTCAAGTGCCGCCGTGCGTGCCGCCCGGCGCAATCTGCCCGCCCGGCTGCGTCAGATGCCAGGACAGGACCTGACCGCTTTCTCCAGTGCCTTCGGGGCCGAGGCCGATACCCCGGCGGCGCCCGCTCCCGGAGCCAGCGTGCCCACCCCCACCCGGCGCCAGGAACGAACGCAGACGGTTCCCTTCAACCGAGCGGCAACCGTTAACCGCCTGGAAGCGACCTATCCCGATTTCGATGACATGGCCGACGTGGCCTATCAGGTGCACGCTGCTGATCCCAATTTGCAGCCCGGGAGTGGCGAGGCGGTGGCTGCCATTCGCGCCCGGCTGCCCGATGAGCGTGCCGCCAATATCCCCGCCGGAGACTTACGCGCTCTGTCGCAAGCCTACAACGATGACCTCGACACGCTGCCAGGAGTCAACCCATCTACGCGCGTCCAGTTGCGCCAGGCGGCCGGGGTAATCACCGTAACCCAGTTAGCTGCCGCCCGTCCGGCGGAACTGGCAGCCGCCACCGGGATTCCGATCAGGCAGGCCGGGGCCATGGTGACGGAGGCTCGTGATATGGCGCGGGTCAATCCGGTTGAACAGCCTGCCAGCCCGCCGCCAGCGGCGGGTGAAACGCGCCACGGGCCGCTGGTGATACCTAGCGTGCCGCCCGCACCATCCGATCCGCCGCCACCGCACTCGGTCGCGCCGCCGTCGCCGCCCCCACCAGTTCCACCCCCTACTCGACCTGTGCCCGGTCCGCAGCCAGCTCCACCGGACCCAGTCGAACCGCCGCCGCGTGATTTCTCGCGGGCCGTGCCACCCCCCGTGATTGAGGAGCCGCCGCCGCGTCCACCCGCTATGCTGACACCGCCGACAGTCAATCCCGGACGTGCTTCCACGCATGCGCCGCCACCGTCACCACCAACCACCGAGTCCACGCAACAGACGCCACCGGCACCGCCACCAGCGGTAGGGAAGTCGGCATCGGCAGAGTCAAGGTCACCACGCGCCAGCGGATCATCTATGCCATCCGAACCACTACCGACCGCTGCTCGTTCGCCCGATCAGCTTCCGACGGCCGATCTGGCCCAGATCAAGGGGATCGGTCCCCAGACGCAAGCGATGCTGGCGGAATCCGGCATTCATACCGTCCAGGACCTGGCTGAGGCTGACCCTGACGCCCTGGCGACCCTGCCGCGTGTCGGACGTCGCCGGGCAGCAGAATGGATTCAAGCGGCCGCCAACCATGAGGAGCATGAAGCATGAACCAACCCCTAAACGCCGACCAGCACTTCTTCGAGGTCGATGAGTTGGCCGCACTGCCGTTAGCCGACCTGCGAACGCTATGGGAGTCGGTCCCTGCTGAGGAACAGACCTACCTGACCCGCGTGTTTGAGCGCGAGGCCGCCAAGCGCCAGATTGTCGAGGACGTCGAGGAGGCGGCTATGGCCCGTCACTTCCTGACCCAGTACCGCCAGGTGGCGTTTGTGCCTGCCGGAGACGTCTGGCTCAAGGTACCACCGAGCGCCCAGTCGCGCTATCGGAGCGCACTGACGGGGTTAACCGATCTTCCGGACGACCTGCCCGCCGGGGTTGAGTCCGCTACCGGCGGAATGTTTGCCGATCTGCCGCGTTGGTTGCTCTTGCTGGCGCTGCCGATGGTCTGCCTGTTCATCTTTGCCGGGGTCAATCTCCTCACAGGTAGCGATGACCAGGCTCTCGACACCGTCGCCGTGCTGCCGACCATCACCCCCACCCCGACGATCACCCCCACGCCCACCGTTACGCCCACGCCGTTTCCGGCGACCGCCACCCCGTTTGCGCTCTCCGGCTTTGATGACGCCATAACTGCCGGGGAGGTTCCGCGCCGCGACTACTATCCTGTTCAGCTCCAGGTCTTCCCGGACGCGGACACGTCGCCGCGGGTGTTCATCGTGCAGGGTCACGAGATCGGCGTCGCCGAGTGGCGCTTCGACCGCAATCCTGATGTTGTCTCCTGGCTGGGCGGCATGTTGGTTCGTCCGGTGTTGGGAGTGCCCTTCAACGCCGCCAACCTGACGCTGTTTCAGGACCTGGGGCCGGAGGCCGTGTTTGTTGTCACCATGAACACTGGCGATGTGCTGCAATTCGTCTACCAGGACACGCACCAGGTCACCCGCTCCGATACGCGCCACTTCCGGCAGACCTCGCCCGGGCTGGTGCTGGTGTTGATTGGCGAGACCTTTGCCGATGGCGCACCAACCGATCTGCGCTATTTGGTGACTGGGGCTTATCCCACCGCGCAGGAGATCGACACCCTCGGCGCGAATGTGCCGTCTATCATCCCGCCCAATACACCACACCGTGTATCGCAGGCCTCCGTAACCGTCACTGGCGGGTGGTGGGACACCGTCGCTGATCTACCGCCGGAGATGGGCTACGCGGTGATTGACCTGAATATCTCGACCGGCGATGAAGGGCTGATAACCGCTGCGCTCCG
>CAZXWB010000162.1:0-4554 GCA_964644395.1 uncultured Hyphomonadaceae bacterium
TCACAGGTCACCGATCAGCCGTCGCATGTGATCCTCCAGGTGCAGTTCGCGCAGCCGCTTCATGCGCTCCACCAGGAGGATCCGGCGCAGGCGCTCATAGGCGTCATCCAGGTCGTCATTGACGATGCAATAGTCATAGCGGCGCCAGTGCAGCATCTCTGCCCTGGCGTCGCGCATGCGACGGGCGACCATCTCCTCGGATGAACCCTCGCGCCTCGCCAGGCGCTTTTCCAGCGCCTCCAGCGAGGGCGGCAGGACGAAGACCGAGACGGTGTCATTCGGCATCTGATCATGCAGCGCATCGGCGCCCTGCCAGTCGACATCGAAGATCACGTCTTCGCCGCGCTCCAGGCGCGCCTCCACATCGGCGCGGGGCGTTCCGTAGAACCGGTCGAAGACCTTTGCCCATTCCAGGAATTCCCGCTTCTCGATCATGTCGAGGAAATCAGCCTCCGAGAGGAAGCGGTAATCCACCCCGTCCACCTCATTGGGCCGCGGCGCCCGCGTGGTGGCGGACACCGAGAGCTTCACGTCATCGAATTCATCCATGAGCCGGCGCGCCAGCGTCGATTTTCCGGCGCCCGAGGGCGAGGAGATGACCAGCATGAGCCCGCGGCGCTTGCGCGCGATGGTGGGCGCTTCACTCGACATTGGCCGCCTGCTCCTTGAACTGGTCGATCAGCGCCTTCAGCGCGAGGCCCGCATTGGTCAGCACCAGGCTGGTGGATTTCGAACAGAGCGTATTGGCCTCGCGCATGAGTTCCTGGGCGAGGAAGTCGAGCTTGCGACCCACCGCGCCTTCCGCGGCGAGGAGGTTACGGCCCGAAGCGAGGTGGGCGCGCAGCCGGTCGATCTCCTCGCGGACATCGGCGCGCGACGCCAGCAGGGCGATTTCGGTCTCAAGCCGCCCCTCATCCATCGCCTCCAGCCCGCCAAGCGCGGCAATCCGTTCCTCCAGCTTCGCCTTCAGCGCCTCCGGGACGGTGCCCGCCTCGGCCTCTGCGCTGTCGACCTGCGCGGCCATCTCCTCCAGCAAGCCGCCAAGCAGGCCGGCGAGCATGTCGCCCTCCTTCAGCCGAGCCTCCTCCAGCGCCTCCAGCGCGGCATCGACACCGCCGCCGAGCGTTTCCAGCAGGGCCTCGTCACCCGCAAGATCGCGCAGGCCATTGCCCGAGGCCGGGTTCAAGACGCCGCGGCAGGTCATCAGCGTGGCGATGGCCTCGCCGCTGATCATCGCGCCGGTGCGGCCGCCGCCGCCGGCATGCCAGGCCTCCACCAGTGTCCGCAGCGCCGCGTGGTTGACCTCCACCGCTTCGCCCGCCTCATCGCGGTTGAGCCGCAGGCTGAGCTGCAGATTGCCCCGCAGGAACCGCTTGCGCGCCGCCTCGCGCATTTTCGGTTCCAGGGCCTCGAATCCCGGTGGCAGGTTCACGCGCACATCGAGGCCGCGCCCGTTGACGGATTTCACCTCCACTGTCCACTGCCCCCACTCCGCCTCGCCGCTCGAGCGACCAAATCCGGTCATGCCCTGTCTGCGGACCCCATTCGATGCAACCGTCACTCTGCGCGCTCCCTGGCGATCTCGGCGCGCTCATAGGCGCGGTAGGCTTCGACATTGCGGCGATGTTCGGCATAGGTCTCGGCAAAGAGATGCCCGCCCTTGCCGTCGGCCACGAAGAAGAGAAATTCGGTCTCCGGCGGCGCGAGCACAGCCGCGATGGCCTCTCGGCCGGGATTGCAGATCGGTGTCTCGGGCAGGCCGGCAATGATGTAGGTGTTCCAGGGCGTCTCCCGGTCGAGCTCGGAGCGGTAGAGCGTGCGCCGCTCGCCCTCGCGGTTGAACAGAGGCTCGCCCTGGCTGACGCCGTAGATCACGGTGGGGTCGCTTTCGAGCTTCATGCCGCGTTTCAGGCGCGTGGTGAACACGCCGGCGATCAGGTCGACTTCCTCGAGATTTGCGGCCTCTTCCTGCACCACGCTGGCGAGAATAACCGCCTCTTCGGGCGTTTCGACCTGGGCGGCGGCGGTGCGCGTGGGCCAGAGCTCGGCGAGCAGTTCGTCCTGGGCGGCTTCCATAAGGGCGATGATCTCCGCCCGCGTGGTGCCCCGGGAAAAGGCATAGGTATCGGGCAGGAGCGCGCCCTCGGCGGGCGGTGTATCGGGCAGCTCGCCGGTGAGCACCGGATCGGCTGCGACACGGCGCAGGATCTGGGCCGTGGTCAGGCCTTCGGGGATGGTGATGCGGTGCAGCACGACGTCGCCGGCGACGAGCTGCGTGGTGATGTCGGCGATACTCGCACCGGCGGGGATGACATACTCACCGGTCTTGATGTCGCTCGGCACGAGGTCCAGCCGGGCGGCGAGCCTGACCAGGCGCGCATCGGTGACAAGCCCATCGCCTTCCAGGCGCGTGCTCAGCGCATTGAGGCTCTCGCCCGGTGACACCGTCAGGGTCTGGTCCGCGGTGGACGGCCCCGCCGCACCAACCCTGTCCTTCAGCCAGACATACCCGCCCGCAGCCACTGCGGCGCTGAGCAGGGCGAGCACCAGGACCAGCACAAGAAGGGTTTGCACGAATTTCATGGCCGACGGCGCTCCCGGACCGGAATCATTGGACGCGAAGGCTAGGCCAGCCGTGACCGAAGCGCCAGTTCCCGCCTCAGCCCTCGACGGCCTTCAGGATCAGCGCCGCATTCGTGCCGCCAAAGCCGAAACTGTTCGACAGCGCCGCCCTGATGGGCTTCTTCACCGCTTTGTTGGGGCAGAGATTGATCGGCGTCTCGAAGTCCTGATTGTCGAGGTTGAGCGTCGGCGGCAGCACGCCGTCGCGGATGGCCAGGGCGCAGAAGGCGGCCTCCACCGCCCCTGCCGCCCCGAGCAAATGGCCGATGGCCGACTTTGTCGATGACAGGTGCAGGCCAGCCGCCTTGTCACCATAGAGCTTTTCCACCGCGCGGACCTCTCCCTCGTCGCCGGCCGGCGTCGAGGTGCCATGGGTGTTCACATAACCGATATCGGAGACATCGAGCCCCGAGCGCGCGAGCGCCATGGACATGGCGCGGTAGCCGCCCTCGGCATTCTCCGCCGGCGCGGTGATGTGGTGGGCATCGCCGGAGAGGCCATAGCCCGCCACTTCGGCATAGATGTTCGCGCCGCGGGCCCTGGCATGCTCATACTCTTCCAGAACGAAGACCGCCCCGCCCTCGCCCATGACAAAGCCGTCGCGGTCGGCGTCATAGGGGCGCGACGCCTTTTCCGGCGTGTCGTTGAACTTCGTCGACATGGCCTTCATGGCGCAGAAGCCGCCAATGCCGAGCTTGCAGATAGAGGCTTCCGATCCGCCCGCCACCATGACATCGGCGTCGCCATAACTGATGAGCCGTGCTGAATCGCCAATCGCATGGGCACCCGTGGCACAGGCGGTCACCACGGCGTGGTTCGGCCCCTTCAGGCCATGCTTGATCGACACCTGGCCCGAGGCGAGATTGATCAGGCAGGCAGGGATGAAGAATGGGCTGATCTTGCGCGGCCCGTTCTCATACAAAACCACGGAGTTCCTGTAGATCGTGTCCAGGCCGCCAATGCCGGACCCGATCAGGACGCCGGCCCTGTGGGCCTCCTCGTCGGTCTCAACGGAGAAGCCCGAATCGGCGATGGCCTCGTCGGCCGCCGCCATGCCGTAGAGAATGAAATCGTCCACGCGCCGGCGTTCCTTGGCCGACATGACCGCGTCGGGGTCGAAGGCGTGCTCATCCCCCTGGCCGCCGCCGCGATTGTCCTCGCCCGTCCAGGGCACCTGGCCGGCGATCTGGCAGGTCAGGTCAGAAGCATCGAACAGGTCGATAGGGCCGAGGCCCGACCGGCCCTCGATCAGTCGCGACCAACTTGCCTCCCGACCATTGGCAAGGGGCGTGACGAGGCCGATTCCGGTGATGACGACACGGCGCATGGGCAAAGGTCTCCCGGGCGCTCAGGACACGTGTTCCTTGATGTGGGTGACCGCATCACCGACGGTCTGGATGTTTTCCTGAATCTCGTCGGGGATCTCGATGTTGAACTCTTCCTCGAAGGCCATGACCAGTTCGACGAGGTCCAGCGAGTCCGCGCCCAGATCATCTATGAAGCTCGCCTTCTCGGTGATCTTGTCGGCCTCGACATCGAGATTTTCGACAACGATCTTCTTCACGCGCTCGAAAATATCAGCCATCGACGGCTCCTTTTCTCTTGTTTTCCGCAGGCCCGTTGCCTGTCGTCCTAGCTGCAGAAAGCCCCCTCCGGGAGCCGTTTTGCGGTTGATGTGTGGCGGTTAGCACACGGTTTTTCAATTGACCATGCCCACAATGACACCGGAAAGCAGCGTTAAAACATCGCCATGCCGCCATTGATGTGCAACGTCTGGCCGGTGACATAGGCCGCCTCGGCACTGGCGAGGTAGGCCACACCAGCGGCAATCTCGGTGCCCGTGCCGAGCCGGCCGGCCGGGATGCGCGACAGGGTCGCTTCATGCTGGGCCTCGTTCAGCACGTCGGTCATGGGCGATTCGATGAAGCCCGG
>CAZXWB010000163.1:0-4530 GCA_964644395.1 uncultured Hyphomonadaceae bacterium
GCCATGCGCCGGACCACGGTGAACGCCATGGTGCGGGAGTTCCTGGCGGCTGAAACTGGTGAGGTTTGCCGTGACGGGCGACGGGCGGAATGGGACGCGTTGTTCGCCCGGGCTGATGCCGACGCCAGCGAGCGCCGAAAGCGTATGGGGGGCGGGCTGCCGTCACGCGCGGAACTCTATGACGAGGTGATGCGTGACCGCGGCCTTTTTTGACAGCAATATCGCTGTTTATGCTGTCGATCCGCGTGATGCGAGCGAGGCCAAGCGCGAAGTCGCCCGCGAGTTGCTCAGGGAGCGTGACTGCGTGTTCTCCACGCAAGTCCTGATGGAAACCTTCAACGTGCTGGTCCGGAAGGACCTGATGGACCGTGCGCCGGCCCACGCCTATGTGCGCCATCTTTCGACATTCCCTGTGGTGTCGATAGAGCGCGAGGACGTCCTTGAGGCCCTGGGGCTCAGCAGTGCCTATAACATTCATCATTTCGACGGCCTGATCCTGCGCGCGGCAGAGAAGGGTGGCCAGTCGATTGTGTACTCTGAAGACATGGGCCACGGACAAAGCTATGGCGCGGTGCGTGTCTGTAATCCGTTCAAGGAAGATTTCCTCGCAGAGGACGCGACATGAGAAACCATGCCATTGCATTCGTAGTCCTCACCCTCGCTGCCTGTGGCGCGGCGGGCGATGGTGGCAAGCAGGCGCCGACGCTTGAATTGCCGCTGACAGCACCAGAAAACACACCGCAACTTGTGGCAGACTTCATCGAGATCTGCTCGGTGGCGATGGATGACCCGGTGAAGGGTGCCGCCGCACTCGGCAGGCGCGAGGGCTGGTCGACGGACGGCGCGCAGGGGGCCGGAATGGCGCTCGCCGGTCTTTCCATGGCCGAACATGACGACACCGGTGTGCAGATTCAGATCGTGCCGAGCGATTTTCCTCACCTTGAGACGGTGAATTGCCAGCTCAACGCCTTTCCGCGCGGCGGCGTGCTCGATGAGGTCGATTTGTCACCGGAGGTGTTCGGCGACATCGAAGGCTTTATTGGCGACGTGCGCACCTTGCCCATGCCGGACGGAGAAACGATGAAGGCCGCCCGCTACAGCGGCGTGGCTGCGAACGGCGACATCATCATTATTGGCGCCAACCTGACCCCGAATTTCGACATGCTCTTCATGGGCCGGTCCACCGAGCGCATGCCCGAGACCAACACTCAAGACAACAAGTAACAGGAACTTCCCCATGTCCATTCTCATCGACAAGAACACCAAGGTCATCACCCAGGGCATGACCGGCAATACCGGCTCATTCCACACCAACCAGGCGCTTGCCTATTTCGGCACCCAGATGGTGGCCGGCACCCATCCCAGGCGCGGGGGCGAGACATGGACCGCCGACAATGGCCAGGAACTGCCGCTGTTCACCACGGTCGCCGAGGCGCGTGATGCCACCGGCGCCAATGCCAGCGTGATCTACGTCCCGCCGGCAGGCGCCGCGGCGGCCATAGAGGAAGCCATCGATGCGGACATCCGGCTCATCGTCTGCATCACCGAGGGTGTGCCGGTGCTCGACATGGTCCGCGTGAAGGCCAAGCTCGAGAAATCCTCCTCCCGCCTGGTGGGGCCGAACTGCCCCGGCCTGCTGACCCCGGAAGAGTGCAAGATCGGCATCATGCCGGGCTCGATCTTCAAGAAGGGCTCGGTGGGCGTGGTGTCGCGCTCGGGCACGCTGACCTATGAGGCGGTGTTCCAGACCTCCCAGGCGGGCCTCGGCCAGACCACGGCCGTCGGCATTGGCGGCGACCCGGTCAAGGGCACGGAATTCATCGACGTGCTGGAGATGTTCCTGGCCGATGATGCCACCGAATCCATCATCATGATCGGCGAGATCGGCGGATCGGCCGAGGAAGAAGCCGCCCAGTTCCTGAAGGACGAGGCGGCAAAGGGCCGCAAGAAGCCCATGGTGGGCTTCATCGCCGGGCGGACCGCGCCCAAGGGACGCACCATGGGCCATGCCGGCGCCATCGTCTCCGGCGGCGAGGGTGATGCGGACTCGAAGATCGCGGCCATGGAAGCCGCCGGCATCACCGTCTCGCCCAGCCCGGCCCGTCTCGGCACGACCATGGTGGAGGTTCTCAAGGGAACCGTAAGCGCCTAAGTAGATTGCTCAGGTGACCCGGGACGGTCCGACGAGGCCAGGAATGACCCCGCCAGGCCGTCGCTCCCACGAGAAGCACGGACGGACATAGATGGCAGACGACGGATCCATGGGCGGCATGCGCGGCGAAGCGAATGCCGCGCTCCTTGAAACGGCATTCCTCTACGGGGCGAACGCCTCCTGGGTGGAGGAGATGCAGGCGCGCTTCGCCAGGGATCCCGCCAGCGTGCCGGAACAGTGGCAGAGCTTCTTCGCCGAGCTCGGCGATGATCCCGATGACGCGGTGAAGAATGCCGGCGGGGCAAGCTGGAAACGCGCCGACTGGCCACCGGCCGAGGCCGGCGAGATGATTGCCGCCTTTGACGGGCAGTGGCCGTCGGCGGTGAAGGCCGTTGAGAAGAAGGTGCGTGACCGCGCCCCCGCGGCGGCGTCCGAGGCCGATATCGCCCAGCAAACCCGTGATTCCATCAAGGCGCTGATGATGATCCGCGCCTACCGGGTCCGGGGCCACCTCGCCGCCCGGCTCGACCCGCTGGGCCTGCAGGATTTCGGCGAGCAGCCCGAGCTTGACCCGCGCAATTACGGCTTCAACGAGGATGACCAGGATCGGCCGATCTTCATCGATTTCGTGCTGGGCCTCGAATACGCCACGGTCCGCGAGATGCTCGACATCCTGACGCGGACCTACTGCTCCACCCTTGGCATCGAGTTCATGCATATCTCCAACCCCGAGGAGAAGGGCTGGCTGCAGGCGCGGATCGAGGGGCCCGACAAGGGCGTGACCTTCACCCCGAATGGCAAGAAGGCGATCCTGGCCAAGCTGATCGAGGCGGAGACCTTCGAGCGCTTCCTGCACAAGCGCTTCCCCGGCACCAAGCGCTTCGGCCTCGATGGCGGGGAGTCCATGGTCCCGGCGCTGGAACAGATCATCAAGCGCGGCGGCAATCTCGGCGTCGACGAGATCGTGCTCGGCATGCCCCACCGGGGCCGGCTGAACGTGCTCGCCGCGGTGATGGGCAAGCCCTATGAGGTCATCTTCCACGAATTCCAGGGCGGCTCCTCCCAGGGCGCCGACGAATTCGGCTCCGGCGACGTGAAGTACCATCTCGGCGCATCCTCGGACCGGGAGTTCGACGGCAACAAGGTCCACCTGTCGCTGACCGCCAACCCCTCGCACCTGGAAGCGGTGAACCCGGTCGTGCTCGGCAAGGCCCGCGCCAAGCAGAGCTTTGATATCCGCATAGACAAGACGGCCAGCCGCGCCCGGGTGATGCCGCTGCTCCTGCACGGCGACGCCGCCTTTGCCGGCCAGGGCGTGGTCTCGGAATGCTTTGCCCTGTCGGGGCTCGTGGGCTACCGCACCGGTGGCACGATCCATTTCATCGTGAACAACCAGATCGGCTTCACCACGAGCCCGAAATACTCCCGTTCCTCGCCCTACCCTTCAGATGTGGCGCTGCAGGTTCAGGCACCTATCTTCCACGTCAATGGCGACGACCCCGAAGCGGTGACCTATGCCGCGAAGGTCGCCACCGAGTACCGCCAGAAATTCGGCAAGGACGTGGTCATCGACATGTTCTGCTACCGGCGCTTCGGGCACAATGAGGGCGACGAGCCCATGTTCACCCAGCCCCTGATGTACAAGACCATCAAGGGCCATCCGAGCGTGCGGGAAAACTACACGCGGCGCCTGGCTGAAGAGGGCCTGGTCACCGTCGAGGCGGTGGAGAAGGATGTCAGGGATTTCGAGGACTTCCTCGACCGCGAATTCACCGCCGGCAAGGACTACAAGGCGGAAAAGGCCGACTGGCTCGACGGCAAGTGGTCCGGGCTCGGCCTGCCGGAGGATGACGAGCGCCGCGGCAAGACCGGTGTCGACATCGAACGCCTGAAACGCCTCGGCAAGGCGGCGACCACGATCCCCGATGGCGTGGAGGCCCACCGAACGCTGAAGCGCGTCATCGAGGCGCGTGCCGAAGCGATCGAAACCGGCCAGGGCCTGGACTGGGCGACGGCGGAGATGCTGGCCTATGCCACACTCCTCGATGAGGGTTTCCCGATCCGGCTTTCGGGCCAGGATTCCGCGCGCGGCACCTTCTCCCAGCGCCACAGCCACATCGTCGACCAGAACACCGGCAAGCGCTACACGCCGCTGAACCGGCTGTCGAACCAGCAGGCCCATTACGAGGTGATTGACTCGCTTCTCTCGGAAGAAGCAGTGCTCGGCTTCGAGTACGGTTATTCACTGGCCGATCCGAACACGCTGACCCTGTGGGAGGCGCAGTTCGGCGACTTCGCCAATGGCGCCCAGGTCTTCTTCGACCAGTTCATCTCGTCTGGCGAGCGCAAATGGCTGCGCATGTCGGGTCTCGTCTGCC
>CAZXWB010000164.1:0-4501 GCA_964644395.1 uncultured Hyphomonadaceae bacterium
TGGAATCGTTCTCCTCGTCGATGGACAGCCGCTCCACCTCGCCGACCTTGAGGCCAAGATAGCGCACCGATGCGCCTTCGGAGAGGCCGTTCACCGGCCCGTCGAAGACCACGTCATAAACCTCGTATTCCCGGTCGAACTGGACCTGCCCCATCCAAAGGATGACACCGAAGAGGCTCGCCGCAGCCAGCAGGATGACAGCGCCGATCAGGGCGTAATTGGCACGTTTTTCCATCAGCTCGTTTCCTTCTGGAACGCGGCGCGTCCCCGCGGACCATTGAAATACTCGTTGATCCAGGGATGCGAATTTGAAGCCACCTCGTCCGGCGGCCCGACGGCGAGAATGTGTTTTTCCGCAACCACGGCGATGCGGTCGCAGGTGTTGGCCAGCGTGTCGAGATCGTGGGTGACGAGGAAGACCGTCAGGCCCAGTGTGGTGGCGAGATCGCGGATCAGCAGGTCGAAGCGCCCGGCGGTGATCGGGTCGAGACCGGCGGTGGGCTCGTCGAGGAAGAGCAGTTCCGGATCGAGGGCGAGCGCACGGGCGAGCGCGGCGCGCTTGCGCATTCCGCCGGAGAGGTCTGACGGCATCTTCCCGCAGGCGGTGCGGTCAAGGCCCGCCAGGCGCACCTTCATCGCCGCCACGTCCTGCATCAGCGCCTCGGGCAGCCTTGTGTGCTCGCGCATGGGCACCATGACATTGTCGAGCACGCTCAGGCTCGAGAACAGGGCGCCGTCCTGGAACATGACGCCGGTGCGGCGTTCCATGCGCTCTTCCTGTTTCGATGACAAATGGTCGATGCGTTCGCCGAACACCTCGATCTCGCCGGCCTTCGGCTGGATCAGGCCGACAATCGACTTCATCAGGACCGACTTGCCACCGCCCGACGGTCCGATGACGCCCAGAACCTCGCCGGCGCGCACATCGAGGTCGAGATCCTCGTGTACCACATGGTCGCCGAAGGCGTTCTTCAGCCCGCGCACCCGGATGGCCAGATCGTTTCGCCGCGCCGCCGTCATATGTCGAGTTCCATATAGAAGAGCGCAAACAACGCATCCATCACGATGATGGCGAAAATGGCCTGCACCACCGAGGTCGTCGTCGACTGGCCAAGGGAGATGACCGAATTGCCCACATTCAGCCCCTGGCGGCACCCGATCAGGGCGACGATGAGCGCCACCACCGGCGATTTCGACAGCCCGACCCAGAGATTGGTGATCGGCACGCCCTCCAGCAGGCGCGTCAGGAAGAAGCCCGGCGTGATGTCGAGGGCCGCCCAGGCGACCACCAGTCCCCCGAGCACGCCCGAAATCGTCGCGACAAGGGCGAGTATGGGCACCATGATAAGCATCGCCATGACGCGCGGCACGACCAGAACGTCCATGGGCTTCAGCCCGATGACTTCCAGGGCGTCGACCTCCTGGCGCATCTTCATGGCGCCGATCTGGGCGGTGAAGGCGGAATTGGTGCGGCCCGCCAGTATCACCGCGGTGATGATGATCCCGAATTCACGCAGGACCGAGATGCCGACCAGTTCCACAACGAAGATGCTGGCCCCGAAATCGGCGAGCGCCGTGGCGCCGATGAAGGCGACGACCATGCCGACGAAGAAGGACAGGAAGGCCACGATCGGCATCGCATCGAGGCCGGCCTCCTCGGCGATGGCGACCACCGAGGTCCAGCGCATGCGGGCGGGGCGGAACAGATTGGTGACAAGCCGCGTCAGGGCCTCGCCGAGAAAGGCCAGCGTGCCGAGGGTTTCGCGCCAGGCGCTGACGGCACCCTGTCCGAGGCGCGCCAGGGCATCGAGGAAGGGCAGCGGCGCCGGCGGCGGCAGCAGCGGCGGCTGGTTGGACGCCTTGGCCACTTCCAGGAGCAGGCCGGCATAGGGATGGTCGGGCTGGAGCAGGCGCGGGGCGAGGTCATGCTCGCCCGAGCCCTGTCGCAGCGCGCGTTCGATGACATAGGCGCCGGAGGTGTCCATCCGGCCGATGCCAGACAGGTCAAGCGCCAGCCCTTCCTGGTCCGACACCGCCTGGCGCAGGGGAGCGTCGGCGGCGGCAATGGTCGCAAGTGTCCAGTCGCCGCTGAGCGCCAGCGCGCGGTCGCCACCGGTTTCGATGATCTCGAATTCTGGAGCCTCGGCGCGTTCCATGCTGACCTTTCGCGAAACCGGTCATTATTCTAGGGCATTTAACCCTAAAACTCCCAGAAACCGCGCATGGCAATTTCGATCAAATCCCGTGCCCCAGCGAAACCATTCAATAAGGACTTCCGTTCCCGTGCCCGTCACCGCCCGTGAAATCCGCCTCCAGGCCGAGCAAAAGGTCTTTCCCCTGAAACGCGCATTCCGCATTTCCCGCGGCGAGAAGACCGAGGCGCGCGTGGTGCATGTCACCCTTGAACGCGGCGGGCATGAGGGGCGGGGGGAGGCGGTGCCCTATGCGCGCTACGGCGAGACGGTGGAAGGCGTGATCGTCGATATCGAGGCGATGGCCGGCGCATTCGCCGATGGCATGGACCGCGCCGCGCTGACGGAGGCGATGGCGCCCGGCGCAGCGCGCGCGGCAATCGACCTGGCGCTGTGGGATCTCGAGGCGAAGACGGCCGGTGAGCCGGTCTGGAAGCTTGCCGGCCTGCCGGAACCGGCGCCCGTGACCTGCACCGAGACCCTCGCGCTCGACGCGCCGGGCGCCATGGCGGATGCGGCGAAGGCCGCCGCCTCGCCGCTCCTGAAACTGAAGCTCGGCGGGCCGGAAGACATGGAGCGTCTGAAAGCCGTCCACGCCGCCGCGCCGGAGGCGAAACTGATCCTCGATGCCAATGAGGGCCTCTCGCCGGAAGACTTCCGCGCGATGTTAAAGGAGGCGGCGGGGCTCGGCGTCGTGCTGATCGAACAGCCCTTCCCGGCGGGCAAGGATGATGCTCTGAAACGGTTTGCGGCACCGGTCGCCATCTGTGCCGACGAAAGCGTCCATACGCTGGGCGATCTAGACGATCTGGCCCAGAAATATGACGCGGTGAACGTAAAGATCGACAAGGCCGGCGGGCTGACCGCTGCGCTGGAACTCGTGCGCGGTGCGCGCGCGGCGGGGCTGCACGTCATGGTGGGCTGCATGGTGGGCTCGTCGCTGTCCATGGCGCCGGCGGTGCTGCTGGCCGGGCTGGCTGACGCCGCCGATCTCGACGGCCCGCTCTGGCTGGCCGAGGACATTGCCGACGGCCTGAAGTACGAGAATGGAAATATCCACCCGCCCCTACCGGAGCTGTGGGGCGGATAGGTGTTTGCGCCTCGTCCCTGCCGCGATGGCGAGGCCGAGCCCGACCAGGCAAAGCACAGACATCAGCCAGTAGCCGCGCGCCTCGCCCGCCGGGCCGAGCGCGGTGAAGGCGTCGAACAGCGCGCCGCTGGCGAGCGCCGAGAGCGCCATGGCCGGGCCGAAGGCGATGGCGGCATTGATCGACACCGCCACGGGCACGCGCGTGGCCGGCACCTCGTCATTGATCGCCTTCAGCGTGCCCAGATGCGTGGCGGCAAAGGTCGCCGCGTGCAGCAGCTGGACGGGATAGACCAGCACGAGTTCCGGCGCGAAGCCGAGCGTGGTCCAGCGCACCAGCCCGCCCGCTGCGCCGAGGGCGATGAGCATCTCCGCCGAGCGGTGCGACAGGAAGCGCGCGGCGGCAAACAGCAGCGCGATCTCCGCCACCACGCCCAGCGACCAGAGCACGCCGACCAGGTCCGAGCCGATGCCCTGATGGGTCCAGATCACCGCGCTGAAATTGTAATAATGCGCATGGCTCGCCTGGATCGCCGCACCCGCCAGCGTCAGCAGGAGCAGGCGGCGGTTCCGGAACAGGCCGAGGCCCGAAACCATGCCCGGCAGGATGTCCCGCGCGCCGGCGGCCAGGTGGCGGGGCTTGCCGTCCATCCAGGCCGTGGTGATAGCGAGCAGCACGGCGGCCGCCGTGATCAGGCGGATGGCGATGTCGGCGCCGTGCATCTGGATCAGCGCGCCGCCGGCCAGGTTGCCGAGGATGAACCCCGCCGAGCCGAGCGCCCGCGCGAAGCCATAGCTCACCCGCCCGCGCTCGCGCCCGGTCACCGCCATCAGCGCGGCTTCCGCGAGCGGCATGGTGGAGGCAAAGAGCGCATAGGAGAACACCGCCAGCGCCGCGATGGCGCCGACATGGGTCATGGGGTTGAGCGCGCCATAGCCGGCGGCCACCGCGATGCAGGTCAGCCCGAGGGAACGGCGAAATCCGGCGCCCTCGGTCCAGGCCGCCAGCAGCGGGCCCGTGAACACGCGAAACAGGGTCGACAGCGCCAGGATCAGCCCGATTTCAGCGCCCGACAGGCCGCGCGCCTCCTCCAGGTAGACCGGGAAATAGGGCAGGGTGATGCCGTTCATCGTGTGCAGCGCACAGCCGAACACCACCGCCGGCCAGGCCGGCGGCAGGCGTGTTCCAGTCTCCGGGGCGGCAGCGGTCACACTCATGCCC
>CAZXWB010000165.1:0-4450 GCA_964644395.1 uncultured Hyphomonadaceae bacterium
TGTCCTGGTGCTGTCGGTCGCGGTTTCTGCGTTTGTAGCGAGACTATCTGCCTCATCAATCCTTGCGGCATCCGCAGTGGACTTGTTGAGGCGCCCTTCAAGCCAGAAAATGACCCCCGCAGTCGCGGCAAAAGGCAAGAAAATGATAATGGGCAGCAGGCGCTTGCGTTTTTTCTTTTCAGTATACGGATCGTCCTCGGTCAATAAAAGTCTCCAGCATAAAAATCCGCAGGTTGGAACAATGAGTAGTCGATTTTAACACTGGCAGATGTTGGTAAATGATGTGTAAAAAGACAACGCTAGGTTGCAATCAAAGTGAAGGCTGGATGGGGCCCTCGGCGCGACCGTTCACGAACTGGTCGACATGGGCATTGCCCGAGGCGTCCACCTCACTGGCCGGGCCCCGCCAGATGATCCGGCCTTCAAAGAGAAAGGCGATCTCATCGGCAATCTTGCTGGCCGAGGCCATGTCATGGGTGATCGACACCGAGGCGGCGCCGAGTTCCTTGACCTGCTCGATTATGAGGTCGTTGATCGCATCCGCCGTGATCGGGTCGAGACCGGTGGTCGGCTCGTCGAAGAAGATCAGGTCGGGCCGGGAAATGATCGCGCGGGCAAGGCCCACTCGCTTCTGCATCCCGCCGGAAATCTCCGCCGGACGCAGGTCGGCAAAGCGCGATCCGAGCTGGACCTTGCGCAGGGTCTCGATCGCGCGCTCGCGTGCCTCGGACCGACCTACGCCATCAGCATAGATCAGGCGGAAGGCCACATTTTCCCAGACGGTGAGGCTGTCGAACAGGGCCGCAGACTGAAACAGCATGCCCACCCTGGCCCGCATCGCCTCGCGGTCCTTGCCGGTGTCGTCGGTGACATCCTCACCATCGAACAGGACCTGTCCGTCATCCGGAGTCATAAGGCCGAGGGCGTTCTTCAGCATGACCGACTTGCCCGACCCCGACCCGCCGAGAACGACGAGCGACTTGCCCGGCGCGACATCGATGTCGACGCCGCGAAGGACGTGATTGGTCCCGAAGGATTTCTCCACGCCGCGCAGTTCCAGGAGCGGTGCACTCACAATCCGATCCTCACAAACAGTGTGGTGAGCAGGAAGTTGAAGGCCAGCACGAGCACGGCGGCGCCCACCATGGACAGTGTGGCCGCGCGGCCCACGCCGGTGGCGCCGGCTTCTGACCGGTCGCCCTGATAGCAGCCCATGATGGCGATGACCGCGCCGAAGACAACGGCCTTGATCAGACCGGCCCAGATATCGCCGGCGCTGAGGAAGTCGAGCGTGTTGCGGATATAGGTGGCACTGTCGAAATCGAGCGTGGCGACCGAGACCAGCCAGCCGCCCATCACGCCGATGATGTTGGCGATGATGACGAGCAGCGGCAGGGTGATGAGGGCTGCGATGAGCCGCGGCGCGTAGAGGAAACGAAAGGGATTGGCCGAAAGCGTCTTCAAGGCGTCGATCTGCTCGGTGACGCGCATGGCGCCGATCTCCGCAGCGATGCCGGAGGACACCCGACCCGCCAGCATGAGCCCGGTGATGGTCGCGCCAAGTTCGCGCGTGATGCCGAGCACGACAATGTTCGGGACAAACTGTTCGGCGTTGAAGCGCGCCCCGCCGGTATAGATGTTGAGGGCCAGGGCGGCGCCGATGAAGACCGCCGCCAGGCCCACCACGGGCAGTGAGAAAAAGCCGATCCGCACCGCCTGGCTCCAGATCTGGGCCCAGTACCATCGCGGCGTGAAGGCGGCGGTGAAAACCGCGCCGGTGAAACGGGCAAGACGCCCGGTCTCGCGGAACAGGCCAAGTGTGGCGCGGCCAATCCACTGAAACGGCCTGAACGGCAGGGCGACGGTGTCTGTCACGGGGCGATGGGTCCTCTGGCCGGGTGCACGCGGTTCAGGCGCCGATATAGCGGCGCACGACGCGCGGGGTAAGCCCTGTCACCAGTTCGTAACCGACGCTGCCGGCGCGGGCGGCCTGGGCTTCCAGATCGAGCTTGGCACCGAAGAGTTCCGCCAGGTCGCCGGGCGCGACGTCGATTCCGGTCACGTCCACCGTGGTCAGGTCCATGGAGACCCGGCCCATGAAACGGCAGGCCCGATCGGCCATCCAGGCCTGTCCCCGGCCCGACAGGGTGCGCAACAGCCCGTCACCATAGCCGATGGCGAGGGTGGCGAGGGTGCGCGGGCGGTCGAGACGCGCCGTTGCGCCGTAGCCCACCGTGCTGCCGGCTGCGCCCTCGAAGACATCGAGTATCCGCGCCTGCAGCGTCATGACGGGCGCCAGGCCATGCCCGCCGCCGCCATAGAGTCCGATGCCCGGCCGGGAGAGATCGAAGACATACTCCGGTCCGAGGAAGAGCCCCGCGGAATTGCAGAAACTCTTCGGCACGTCGGCAAAGGCGTTGGCCACGGCGCGGAAGCGTTCAAGCTGCAGGGTGTTGAGGGGATGGGCGGGCTCGTCGGCGCAGGCGAGGTGGCTGAGGACGAGGCGCGGTGGCGTGCGGGCCAGGTGCTCGACCGTCTCCGCCAGCGCCGGCATGGGCAGTCCCAGCCGGTTCATGCCGGTGTCGAACTTCAAGGCAAAGCGTTCCGGCACCGCTGACAGACAGAGTGCGAGCTGGCCGGCGGAATTGGCAATTGGTGTCAGCGCATTGTCACGGATAAGGGCGATCGTGTCGGGCTCCGGGCCGTTCAGGACATAAATGTCGGGTTCCGGCCCGATCTCTTCGCGCAGCTGGCGCCCCTCCTCGCCATGGGCGACGAAGAAGCTGCGGCAACCCTCCGCCAGCAGCGCCCGCCCGACGGGCAAGAGCCCGTGGCCATAGGCATCGGCCTTGACCACCGCGCCGGTCAGCGCGGCCGGGCGGGCGAGGGCCCGCCAGTTCGCGCGCAGGGCGGAAAGATCGATCAGGGCTGTCGGTCGGCCGGTCATGGCGCCGACGCATAGGCCTGTTTGCGGCGAAAGTCAGTCCTTTCGGTGCCTGAAAAAAATTAGAGCCCGACTGCCAGGCAGAAGGGCTCCAAGACGACATTCAACACCGGTCGTCCCACGAAACGGGCGGTCCCCAACCATGCCCGTTCCCGACTGCGTGCGTCCCCATGATCCACCGAGGCGCCCATGGGCGAGGTCGATATCAAACGATTAGTCCCGAGTGAACGGTTCGTCTTGACCAAAAAGGTCATGCGGGGAGACATTTTAGGACAATGGCGAGTATTGGGCAAAGTCTTGATGATATTGCGTTTATGACGACAGGGAATCACCGATATTCGTGCCGATGTTCGACGTCTTCGTGCGCTGGGTTAGCTTTATGGGACAGTCTGATAGAACCAAATCGAAGGCGCGGACGCAATGGTCGAGGTTTCAGGGCATTACCTCAAATCCTTCTTTGATGCTTGCGTGGAGCATGGTGCAAGGCCGACGGTGCTTCTCGACGGCCTCGATCTGCCCGAAGCGGCGGAGGACTGGGTGGGTCAGCGTTTCCCGGGCACGGTTCTCCTCGACATGCTGCAGGCCGCCGCGGCCGATACCTGCGACACCGTCATCGGCGTGCGGTGTGGCCAGGCCCTTCGCCCGAACAGTTTCCAGGATGTGGGGACCGGTGTTGTCGCCAGCGCAAACCTGCGCGAGGGGCTGGCCTTCAACACCCGCTTCCAGGCCCTTACCCAGACCATTGGTCGCTCCTGGATGGAGGTGGACGGCGATGAGGCCCGCATCATCTGGCAGTCCAACCTCGATGATACCGCCGGCCTCGACCAGTTCATCGAGGCCGTGTTCGCGGGCTATGCGGCCATCGGGCGCTGGCTGGTCTGGCAGATCGACCATGAGATCGCGCGGATGGAGTTCCGGCATCCGACTGTCGCCCACGCCGATGTGATCGCGGAGCTGCTGGGCTGCGAGCCGCACTTCGATGCCGAACGCGACCAGATGGTCTTCGCTGCGGAAATCGTTGAGCGCCCGCTGCCCACGGCGAATCCTCAGATTGTCTCCCAGCTGACCGAACGTCTGGAACAGGACCTGGCCCGCCTGACGCGCCCGGCGGGCATGGGCGAGCAGGTCAGCGAAGCGATACAGGCGATGCTGGGGAAGGGACCGCCCACGGCGGGGCGGGTGGCGGCGCGTCTGGGGCTCAGCGAACGCACCCTGCGCCGGCGCCTCATGGCCGACGGCACGAACTTCACCGCTCTGCTGAAGAGTGTCCGCATGGAGGCCTGCCGCCGGGACCTGCGCGACGGGCGATACAGCATGGCCGAAATCGCCCAGCGCCTCGGCTACAGCGAACAGAGCGCTTTCGCCCGGGCCTTCCGTGACTGGTTCGGAAAGTCGCCCGGCGAGTATCGCGACGACTGAACCGCGCGGCCTTGTGCGTCAGTGGTCATCGCCCTGGCGCTCGAACATTCTCGGCCGGTTGCCGAAGCGCGTGACATTGGCGTCGAA
>CAZXWB010000166.1:0-4410 GCA_964644395.1 uncultured Hyphomonadaceae bacterium
GCGGCGGTGTAGTAGGGCTTGACCGGAACGCCCTCCGGCGGGGTCCACTGGGTGCCTCCTGTAGCATCGGCACTGGCCGATGGTGAGCCGAGTTCGGTGGTCGTGAAGTCGGGAAAGGTCATGCGTTGAGCCCCAGTTCGGCATGGGCGCGTTCCAGCGCGGCGATGGCGTCGCAGCCCACGAAGATGAAATCGCTGATGCCGGCGGCGCGGTAGGTGTCCTCCGCCTCGCCGGGCTTGCCCGCCAGGAAGATGCGGTCGGTGCCGGCGGCCTTCAGGGCACCGGCAGCCGCGGCGGCGTTTTCGCCATAGGCGGCATCCGTGCCGCAGATCACCGCCACGGGCGTGCCTTGCGGGATCGCGCCACCGTCGAATTCCACCACCTCCAGCGCCAGCCCGCCGGACGCAAACAGATGCCGGGCAAAATCGAGCCGCGCGGTATAGTCGGCAAGCGGTCCGAGGCAGAGAGCCGTGACCTTCGCCTTCTCGCCGCGGCGCGCAGCCATGTCGCGAAGCCGCTCGAAGGGTTCCGCCAGGCGCATGGGCCAGAGAGGATCGGCCTCGCTCGGCGCGTCGGCCGGGGCCGGTGTCGGCATGAGCTTGTGCAGGGCGTCTTCGGATATTTCCCGCGCAGGCCGCGGCGCGGGCGGTTCGGCGAGCGGCGGCGCGACCTCCTCAAGCGTCGGATAGCTTGATGTGCCCGTCACGGGCATCTTGCGCGTGGCGACCCGCTGTCTCAGCTCCGCCCGATCGGCGGCCACCCTCTCCTGCACGAGGCCGGACTGCAGCGCGGCCCCATAGCCGCCGGCGGCCTCGATGGCCTGGAACTGCGTCCAGGCGGCCGCGGCCAGGTCTTCAGCGTGGCGCTCAATCGCCCAGGCCCCGCCGGCGGGATCGGCGACCTTCCCGAGATGGCTCTCGGCCTGCGCGATGATCTGGGTGTTGCGGGCGACGCGGCGCGCCAGTTCCTCGGCCGTGCCGAGCGGTTGGGTGAAGGGCAAGGCGGTCACGACATCTGCGCCGCCGACGCCGGCGGCAAAGGTTGCCGCGGTCACCCGAAGCATGTTCACCCACGGGTCCTGGCGCGTCATCATGCGCGCGCTGGTCACCGCCTGCAGCACCATGGCCCGCGGCTCGACCTCCAGCACCTCCAGGCAGCGCGCCCAGAGACGGCGGGCCGCGCGCAGCTTGGCAATCTCGCGCAGATAGTCGCTGCTGACCGAGACGGTAAACAGGATCTGGCTGGCGGCCTCGCTCCGGTTGACGCCCACGGCCTCAAGCCGGCGCAGCGTGTCCACGGCGCTCGCCATCAGTCCGGCCAGTTCGATGACCATACCACCGCCGGCCTCATGCAGGACCTGTCCGTCGGCACGCAGGCTGGTGGCCAGCGGAAATCGCAGCGACAGGGCCTGGACCAGGGTCGCGGTGCGCGCCATCGCGGCGTCCAGGCCGATCTCGACCATGCCGTTGCGCGCCAGCGTGCCCAGTGGATCGATGTTGAAGGCCAGTTTGGCGGCCTTGGGCTCGCCGGTGGTTTCCGCCCAGAGCGCCAGTTGCGCCGCCGAGGCGAGGCCCGGTCCGGCAGCGCCTGCGCGCGAGAGGGCCACCGTGGCGATGGACGGGATCACGCCCTCCAGCGCCACGGCCATATCGTTTCCATCGGCAATGGCGACGCCGTTTTCCCCCGTGGGATCGATGACCAGTTCAACTGATGTGACGCCGCGCTGCAGGTCGCGAAGGATTTCGGCGTTCGTGGTCGCGTGGTCGGGATGGGCGAAGGCCTGGCGGATGTCCCAGGGCTGGTGGTTGTCGCGCATCGCCTCGCCGCCGCGAATGAAGGGCGCCGTGCCGGGACTTCCAAGGGGATCGGTGGAGGACGGAAAACCGGTCTCCCGCCCGAGGACGGGCATGGCGGCGCCGTCCACCGTCCGCCGTTCCAGGCTTTCCGGCGCGCGCCCCTTCAGGGCCTTTTCCGCCAGCTCCCGCCAGCCTGCCTCATCCTGGGCGGGGAAATCGCCCTCCGCGCTAAGGCGCAATGTGGTCGTGTCAGTCATGGCCGCAGAGGGCGCATTTCGGGCCCACCCGTCAAGCACCCGATCGGTCGCACGGCCGGCGCGGCACGTAGAATTACTGATATTGATAATCATTCGCATCTATGCGACACACGAATCCTGAAAGGAGTTCCCCATGCAACAGACCCTGATGCGCCGCCCTGCCCCGGACATGCCAGCCCCCGCCGCCGAGGACTGGCGCAGCGCCGAAGACGCCGCCCGTGCTGCGGAGCACGAGCGCCTGCGCGACTGGCTGGAGACCCAGATGCGCGTGGCGGGATGGTGGCTTGAACGCGTCGGGACCGGGCAGGCGGATGCCGAGCTCGCCGAGGCGATCAATGGCCATCGCCGCGCGGTCCTTCGACTGATGGCGCTGATCTGATGTGACGCGCAAGGCCCCATCACGCAACGTCACGGCTTCCATCGTGCGGGCTTTCCTTTAGCCTGTGGCCAAGTCTGCCGATGGAGCCGCCACGCCATGCCCGTGCCAGAAATCTTCAACAGCCTGCGCCTGCCCATCATTGGCGCGCCGCTTTTCATCATTTCCAATCCGAAGCTGGTCATCGCCCAGTGCAAGGCCGGCATTGTCGGCGCGTTCCCGGCGCTGAATGCACGGCCCGAGAGCCAACTCGATGAATGGCTCGACGAGATCACGACCGAGCTTGCCGATTACAATGCGAAGAATCCGGACCGACCCGCCGCACCCTTCGCCGTGAACCAGATCGTGCACCGCTCCAACCAACGCCTCGAGCATGATGTGGAGATGTGCGTGAAGTACAAGGTGCCGGTGGTCATCACGTCGCTCGGCGCGCGGGAGGAGGTCAACCAGGCGATCCACTCCTATGGCGGCGTGGTGATGCACGACATCATCAACATTCCCTTTGCTCACAAGGCGCTGGAGAAGGGCGCCGACGGCCTGATCGCGGTATGCGCCGGCGCCGGCGGCCATGCCGGACAGCTTTCGCCCTTCGCGCTGATCCCGGAAATCCGGGAATTCTTCGATGGCCCGCTCGCCCTGTCCGGTTCCATCGCCACGGGCGGATCGGTGCTCGCCGCCCAGGCCATCGGCGCCGACTTCGCCTATATCGGCTCGGCCTTCATTGCCACCAATGAGGCCCGCGCCGTGGATGCGTACAAGCAGATGGTGGTCGATTCCAAGGCCAGCGACATTGTCTATTCGAATCTGTTCACCGGGGTGCATGGCAATTACCTCGCGCCCTCCATCGCCGCTGCAGGCCTCGACCCGAACGACCTGCCCGAAAGCGATCCGACCAAGATGGATTTCGGCTCCGGCGGCGGTTCGAAATCCAAGGCCTGGAAGGATATCTGGGGCGCCGGCCAGGGTGTGGGCGCGGTGAAGGCCATCCAGCCGGCAGCCAGTCTCGTGGACCAGCTCGGCCAGGAATACCATGCCGCACGGGCGCGACTGGCCGGGGAGCCCCAAACGGCTGTCCCCGCCTGACGCGCGAAAAATCACCGGCTTTACCGGGCGCGTGCCTGAACGGGTCCGACGGGGGCGTGGCCGGTCCATGATCGGGCCATGCAACCGACCGGCCTTGTCACCGCTGCGGCCCGCGCCGCCTTGATGCCAGCCTGGCGCTGGCCGCATTTCAGCGTCGCTGAACTCGCCTGCCGCTGCGCCGGACGTTTCTGCGATGGCGACTACTGGCACGACCCCACCTTCCTCGACGGACTGGAAAGCCTGCGCGCGGCCGTCGGTGGCCCGCTCATCATCAATTCCGGCCATCGCTGCGCCCAGTGGAACGCCCGTGTCGGCGGCGCGCCGGCCTCCATGCACCTGACCATCGCCGCCGATGTCAGACTGGCCGGCCATGACCGCCACCTCCTCCGGCGCGAGGCGGAACGGGCCGGCTTCACAGGCCTGGGCCTGGCACACAGTTTCATCCACCTCGACCGACGGGCGCAACCGGCGGTCTGGTACTATCCCGGGAGCAAGACACGATGGCAGACCTGATCGGAATGGCCGCCAGCGCGGCGGGGGGCGGGCTGTTCGGCCTGATCGGCACGGCGCTCGGGCGCGTGGCGGGCTTCTTCGAACGCCGCCAGGAACAGGCCCATGAGCGGGCGAGGTGGCAACACGAGAGCGCGCTGCACGAACTGCAGATGCGCGCCCGCGCCGAGGAGACCGAGAACGAGATTGCGCTCGCCGAGACCGCCGGGCGCTGGCAGGGCCTGGCCGAGAGCCTGCGCGCCGACGCTGCGATTGTCAGCGACATTGGCTGGGTGAATGCCGTGCGCGCCCTGACCCGCCCGGCGCTGACGCTCCTGCTCTGGGCGATCACGGCGATGATCTTCCTGCGCGCCGATGCCGCGGGCCAGGCGGCGGTGCTGGAAACCGC
>CAZXWB010000167.1:0-4403 GCA_964644395.1 uncultured Hyphomonadaceae bacterium
CATTGTTGACGAGGATGTCGATGCCGCCGAACTCCTCCACCGCCATGGAGACCGCGCTGTCGACGGCGTCTTCGTCGCGAATGTCGCAGACCACCGCCAGGGCCTGGCCGCCCGCCGCGCGCACCTCTTCGGCGGCGGTGTGGATGGTGCCTGGCAGTTTCGGGTGCGGCTCGGAGGTCTTCGCGACAATGACGATATTGGCACCGTCGGCGGCGGCCTTCTTGCCGATCTCCAGTCCGATCCCACGGCTCGCACCGGTGATGAACAGCGTCTTTCCCTTCAGTGACATGGCCACGGCCTCCCTCTTGTCATTGCCCGCGAGAGTGCGTCATTCGCGGGCAATATCAAGGCCCGCCCGTTGGCATGGCTTTCGCGCCGTCACGGCTTGATGCCCGGGGCCGTGCGTGCCACGCAGGCGGCATGGATGAACGACACCCCTATCGCCCCTTCATGCCGCTCAGCGATGCCGGCATCGACCGGGCGGGCCTTCGCCGCAGCGACGCCGACTGGCTCGCCGGCGCGCGCGGCCATGAGGCGGTGCGTGTCCTCGTCCTGCGCGGCGGTGACCCGCTGGCCGGTGAGGGCGGGGCGCGCGCGGGCGAGATGTCGGACGGCCTGGTCTGGCTCGGTGTACCCGCCTTCGGTCTCGGGGCGGAACAGGAGCTCTTCCTCGGCGTGGACGAGGACGGCGCACCGGTCTTTGCGCTGGACCTCGCGCCCGGTTTCAACCTCGACACCAGCCCGGTCGCCGGCTTGGGCGCCTTTATTCCTTTCCGCGGCGCGGTCCAGGGCATGTCGGCCTTCGACAGCGGCGCGGCCGCCACGGCGCGCGCCCTGTTCGAGTGGCACCGCGCTCATGGATTCTGCGCCAGGTGCGGCGCGCCGAGCGAGGTGGTGGAGGCCGGCTGGAAGCGCCAGTGTCCGGCCTGCGGGCGGGAGCACTTTCCGCGCACCGACCCCGTGGCGATCATGCTGCCGGCGCGCGAAGGCCGGGTCCTGCTCGGGCGCCAGGCGAGCTGGCCCCGTGGCATGTGGTCGTGCCTGGCCGGCTTCATCGAGCCCGGCGAGAGCATCGAACAGGGCGCCTGCCGGGAATTGCTGGAAGAGGCCGGCATCCGCGCCGATCCGCGTTCGGTGGAGTACCTGTTCAGCCAGCCCTGGCCCTTCCCCTCATCGCTGATGATCGGGCTGCTCATGGGCGCCGAGACCACCGACATCACCGTCGATCCCCATGAGCTGGAGGATGCGCGCTGGTTTTCGCGCGACGAGGTGGTGATGATGCTGGAGGAACGCCACGGCGAGGCCTGGTGTCCGCCCCCCATGGCGGTGGCCCACCACATCCTGCGCGCCTGGGTGGCGGCGACGCGGGCCTGAAAAGAAAAGACCTGCGGAGCGTGCTCCGCAGGCCCTGTTCTGTCGGGTGTGGCCCGAACTCGATCTAGAAGCGGAACACCGCGGAGACCGAGAAGACATCGAGGCCACCGTCGAGATCCTCGTCATCGGCCTCGAAACGGGTGTACTCGCCGCGCACACCGAACTGCTCGGTGAAGAAGAACTGGCCACCGACACCGCCGGCGAAGCCGTCCACGTCCGCCGAACCTCCGAGATCGCCCGAAGACACGTCGAACTCCGCCGAGCCGTATCCGGCGCGGGCGAACAGGTCGAAATTCTCGCCCAGCGGCAGCCGGCCGATGACATAGCCAGCAAACTGATTGGACAGTTCCAGGTCCACGCCCGGTTCGATCTCGTCTTCACCGAGGCCGAAAGAGGCTTCACCCTCCACGCCGAAATAGTCATTGAAGAACACACCGCCGCGGGCGGTGATGCCGTCCAGCGTGGCACCTTCGCCATCGAACGCCGAATAGCCGCCATTGATGTAGAATTCCGATTCCGCATGGGCGGCGCCCGCCAGGGCGGCGACGGCCACGGTTGCGATTGCAAGTTTCATTGAACATCCCTCGTCACATTGTGCGCGCCATGTTCAGCGCGTGATCTGTGTCGGTCCGGCCCATGCTTCCGACAAGCAAACAAAACGTAATGCGAGCGCTTTCTGGCAGACTGTGATGGCCGCGACACAAATGGTTAACGCGGCATTCATGAGTGTGGCAAAGCTGCCCGAATGTGACCATGGACCCGCCATGAAAAGCCCCGCCGGGAGGGGAAATCCGGCGGGGCGACCTGCGCTTGAGGAGGGGCACGGGGGCGCAGGCTGTTCGGGCTGATGGCTGGGGCTATTCGAGCACGGTGGGCCAGTTGGCGTCGGCGGAGGTGATGAAGCCGTCAATGTCGACTTCCCACTTCCCCTGGATCGACCGGTTATAGTTCAGGTAGAGCTTGCCATCGACGATGCGCCAATGGTCGGCGTCGCCCTTGGCGGTCTTGCCCTGGGCCACGGCCCAGGCGCAGTAGCCGCCATATTGCGGGGCATACTTCGCCGGGTCCGCCTTGAAGCGTGCGAGGTTTTCCGCCGAGGCGAAGCGGAATTCCGCGCCCTGGTAGTCGAAGGAGAAATCCCTGTCGCCCTTCACGGGCTTGCCGTCGGTGAAATAGGCGACGGGGTCGTGGCCTTCGACGGCCACATTGGACCAGGCGCCGGTGTAGATGGGATCCTTGTCTGCATGGGCAGCCATCGGCGCGAGTGTGGTGAGCGCGACGGCGGCGAGGGCGATCTTGAGCGTTTTCATGTCGGTGTTTCCTGCTTCGGGTTTCGTTGTGGGTGTGTGGGGGGCTCAGGCCGCGACGGGCGCAGCATTGACGGGTGTTTCGGCATGGGCGCGCGGGCTGGCGAAGGCGCCCTTGAGGCCCCGGGCGATGGCGGCGAGTTCGTTCCGGCGGATCAGGACGAGCGCAATCGATGTGAACCAGATCACCGTGGCGGCCGCGAACAGCCCGCCGCCATCATTGTTCGGGTCAATGCCCAGCGGCGTGAACAGGTGGAAGCTGACCGCGCCGCTCATGACCGCGAAGGCGATGAGCGCGCCGAGCCCCTGCAGGCGGCGAAAGGCCGGCATGATGCCGATGAGCAGCAGGCTCGCCGCGACGAGTTCGGCGGAACCGATGACATACTGGCTGAAGAGCCCGGTCTGGGCGAACAGGCCCTCGGCGCCGAAGCCCGCGGCCCAGGCGTCGAGCTTGCCGAAAATGGTCTGGGTCTCCGGTGCGTTGGTGAACTTGAAGCGCAGGCTATCGATGAAGACGGCGCTGGCGAATACGGCCACGGCGTGTGGCGCAAAGGTCTTGATGCGGTTGATCATGGTCCTGTCTCCCTCGGGCAACTGGCCCGCCTGTGATGGGTGCAAGCTACGGGGCGGCGGTTTCACTTGCGAACCACGAGGGCGTGATGCACGCTCACATCGCGGTGAGACACCGGTGATCGCTAGCGGGTAGTCGTTGGTGCCGGGTGCCGCCATGTCCCGTCAGGGCGAAACATTGAGGGAGAAACCATGGACCGTATGGACGCGATGAGACTGTTCCTGCGCGTGGCCGATGCGGGCAGCTTCTCCCGCGCCGCCCAGGATCTCGGTATCGGCCAGCCCACCGTGTCGCGCCGCATCCAGGATCTCGAGCACCGCATCGGGGCAGAGCTGTTCCTGCGCACCACCCGCGCCCTGTCACTGACCGAGGCCGGGGAGCGGTTCCGCGAACGCGCCACACGCATCCTGTCGGAATTCGACGAGGCCGAGGCCGAAGCCCGCGGCCTCGACCAGGAACCGGTGGGCCTGTTGCGCCTGACCGCACCCCATTCGCTCTGCCGGCGCATCATCGCGCCGCAACTGGCGAAATTTCTCGCCCTCTACCCGCATATCCGGATCGACCTCGTGGAAGATGACCGCGTGGTGGACCTCGTCGAGGAGGGCGTCGACATCGCCTTTCGCTTCGGCGCCCTTCCGGACTCCTCGCTGATGGCCAAGAAGCTCGGCGAGACCCGCCGGCGCGCCTGGGCCTCACCGTCCTACATCGAGCAGCGGGGCCATCCGGTGTCGCCGCATGAGCTCGGCGCGCACACCATGGTGCTCTTCCGCCATGCCAGCCATGGTGCGGTGTGGCGGTTCCGGCGCGGCGAGGAAACCGCGGAGGTGAAGGTGGACGCCCGGCTCAAGGTCTCCTCCGGCGACACACTGGTCACCGCGGCCGCCGACGGGCTCGGCGTGATCATCGCGCCGGACTGGCTGGTCTGCGAGGAGGCCGACGCCGGGCGCCTTGTCCCGGTTCTCGGCGAGTGGGAGGCCGAGCCACTTGAACTCCACGCGGTCTGGTCGGGCACCTCGAAGCTGCGCGGCAAGGCGAAATTCTTCGTGGAGTTCCTCGGCGACGCCCTGCGCGAGAATCCGCCGGTGCCCTGCCATGTCGAGCCGCTGATCCGGGTGTAGCGGACTTCTGAAAACAAGGGGCTTGCGCCAAGC
>CAZXWB010000168.1:0-4393 GCA_964644395.1 uncultured Hyphomonadaceae bacterium
CCGGCGTCACCCAGTTCACGTTTTCATCGTCCATGCTGACCAGGTCGGCCAGTTCGAAGACATCGTAATAGCCGTAGCCATAGAGGTTCACATAGGTCGGCAGGTTCAGCGCAAGCGGCGCCGCCTTCACCGGTACCGGCGCTACATTGTCCCGGAAATTGTTGTTGCAGTAGATCAGGATCCGCGTGTCCGGAGAGGGGATCACCCTGGCGAGCTTGTCGGCGGTGAAGTCGGAGAAATTGAGGTGGATGGCCCCCTTGATATGGCCGGCGGCGAAGGCTTCTTCCGAGCGTGTGTCGAGAATGACGGTGCCCGGCTCCCCGGCCATGCGGTTGAATTCAGCGAGGCTGACCAGGCGTTCGGCCCGGTAGGGCGCGACCTCTTCGACGAGTTCGGCAAAGCCCGGATAGTCCACCGTGGCCTGGTTGAGTTCCAGCGGCGTGGGCTGCAGGTCTTCCTGGGCTGTTGTGGGCTGGGCCGCGATGGCGATGGCGGCGACGCTGGCGGCCAGGACGCCGGTGGCAATGGGTGGGGCACGCATGATCTTTCCTCCCGCTGTGGCCGGTCCTGTGACCGGCTGATGCGGAAAACATGGTGCAGGTTTCAGGCGAAAAGGCGACGCGCGCGCGGCATGCGCCGGGTCAGATCAGGGAAATTCAGAGACCGGTCAGTCGACCCGCCAGCCATGGGAGGTGCGCCGGGCATCAAGCACAACGCCCTCGGCGGGGGCACCGCGAGCCGGGACCGGCCGGGGCCGGAGGCGGTTTCGCGAACCCGCAAGGCCCACAACCAGCGCGGCGAGGGCCAGGAGAACACCGGCCACCGCCGTCGCAAGCGCCACAACACCCGCCGCGATCACCAGGAGCACGCTGAACACGACCCGCGCCGCCAGGGCGAGGACACGTCGGGCACCGCCAAGAACGCTGCCGAAGAAATCACCGGATTGGGGTGGCTGGGTGTGGGTCGCAATCATTGTTCTGTTTTCTCCTCACCATTGAAGATGTGGCCGAATGCCCGTTTCGTCAATTCGGTGTCACATTATTCACTGCGGATGAGGTATCCGCGCTCGGCCTTGATGCGTGCGAAGGCAGACGTGATCGCCGCAGCCTTGGCGTGGGCCGCCACTTCGAATTCGCGCGGCGCGCCCTGCGTGGTGACACGATCGGGATGGTGTTCGGCCATCAGCTTGCGATACCGGCGGCGAATGTCATCGAAGGTGGCATCATGGTCGATGCCGAGGATCAGGTAGGGGTCTTCAGGGTCCGGGCCGAGATGGCTGGCCTTGATGCGGCGGAAATCATCCTCGGTGAAACCGAAGGCCTCCGACACGGTGCGCAGGTAATCCATCTCCTCGCCCGTGATCACGCCATCGGCGCCGGCGATATGGAACAGGCCGTCCATGATCCCTTCCAGCAGGCACGGCCGGTCGCGATAGCGTTTCGCGATCCGCCGGGCATAGGCCTCATAGCCGCGCACGGTCTGGCGGGCGAGATTGAAGACGCGCTTCACCGCCGGCCAATCCTTCGGATCGGCCCGGAACACGCGGGCGAAGACAGCGACCTCGTCATCGGTCACCTGTCCGTCGGCCTTGGCGAGCTTGGCGCCGAGCCCGACCACGGCGGCGGTGAAACCCACATCTCCCGAATCGGGCGCACAGCCGGCATCGGCCACCAGCACCGGCATGCGCGCCGCCGCATCGGATGCGTCAAACAGTGTCCGGCCAGCAGACAGGATGCGGTCCCATATGGACATGAGGCGAACATTCCCCAGATGGACGCGCTTGTCCAGAAAAACCGCGCGCATCCACCGTCACATTACCGGGAGATTAATTTCCCGTAAGCGGCGAACCAAATCGTATTGCGCGGAGTATAGGCAATGCATCCGACAAGGATGCCCCCGGACGCCTATCCTGGTGTGGGGCCTGAATTGTGTGGAGATCCTATCCATGAAAGCTCTTATCGTTGCCCTTCTCGGTTCCGCCGCCCTCGCCACGCCCGCCATGGCCTGGGACTGCGGCAGCAAGAAGAACGCCAATGTCGTGACCGACGTCCAGCTGACCAAATACGGTGAGACCTCGGAAAAAAAGTCCTACAGCAAGAACATTGTCGAGACGGCACAGGCCGCTGGAAGTTTCGAGACCCTGATCACCGCTGCCGTGGCCGCTGATCTCGGCGAGACCCTGGCCGAGGGCGGACCGTTCACCGTCTTCGCGCCCACCGACACAGCCTTCGCCGCCCTGCCGGAAGGCACGCTCGACACGCTGCTCATGGAAGAGAACAAGGACCAGCTCGCCGGCATCCTGACCTTTCATGTTGTGCCCGGGGAGTTCAAGGCTGAGGACCTCGCCGGCAAGGTCACCACGGTCGAGACCGTTAACGGACAAAGCGTGACGATCGACGGCACCGATGGTGTGACCGTGAATGACACCAATGTGATCAGCGCGGACGTTAAAGCATCGAATGGCATTATCCATGTCATCGATGGCGTGCTTCTGCCGCAATAGTCCCCCCACCCGCGGCAAAGCACGTCGCAGCCTCGCCCCCCGTCCCCCGGGGCGGGGCTGCACCTGTTTCGGCGTGCGCCATCATTGATTGGCAGCGGGGTCCGAGCACACAAACTGAAAAAGCTGCGTCCCATGGGCACGCAGCTTCCTTTTTGTCAGCCAATCAGACCGGGACCTTATTAGGACGACACGGTGTCCTGACGCTGGGCGTAGCGGTCGGCGAGCGCGTCGGCCAGGTCACGGGTTTCGTCGATTTCCCGGGACAGGCGTTCCAGAGCTGTTTTCGCTTCGCCCGTATCGATGCCGCGCTCGGAAAGAATATCGGCGGCATTCGAGAACCCACGCTCCGCCTTGCCGGCCCAGATCAGGGCGCGCTCGAACCGCATCACGTCGCGGCGTGACGGCACGGTCTCCGCTTCGTTCCGGAGATATCCTGCGGCCTGCACATTGAGATC
The DNA here is from genome assembly GCA_964644395.1 of uncultured Hyphomonadaceae bacterium. GTDB lineage: Bacteria > Pseudomonadota > Alphaproteobacteria > Caulobacterales > Hyphomonadaceae > JBGSUF01. Next base: position 2,959 of record CAZXWB010000168.1, read on the forward strand.
ATCCAGCGCCGATCCGGCGGCCACGATGTCGGAAAGAAGGGCGTTCAGCACCGTTGAAGGTGCACCGGAGGCGGCGTCGATGGTCACGGCATAGGTGGCCGTCCCGTCGCTCATCTCTTCGCCATCGAACAGTGCACGGGCCACCGAAGCCAGGCCCTGGCTCTCGATCACCCAGTCTTCGCTCTCGGCCAATTCGCAGAATGCGTCGGCAGAGCGCTTCAGCGCGGAGTCCTGACGGGCCAGTGACACTTCGGTGGACGCCTCCACAGGGTACATGGACACCGTGGCACATCCGCACAAAGTTGTGGCCGCAATAACCGCGAGAAAGCTACGCATTATTCACCCGTTAAATCGCACCGCCCAATGCCTCGACACCATGACCGAGGCGGGCGCAAAGGTCCAGCCTTTATTCCATGATTATCTAGGTCTAGGTGAAGAACTTATGAACGTTTCACGCACCCGCAGAAAGCTTTACCCACCGGTAGAGGCTCGCCGGTCCGGACACCTCGCCGTGTCGGACCTCCATGACATCTATTGGGAGGAGGCCGGAAACGCGGCCGGATTGCCCGTTATCGGCCTGCATGGCGGGCCCGGCGGTGGCTCCAGCCCGGAGATGCGGCGCTTCTTCGACCCGAGGCGCTACCGCATCGTGCTGGCCGACCAGCGCGGCTGCGGCAAGTCCACACCCTTTTCGGAGCTGCGCGAGAACGACACCTGGAAGCTGATTGAGGACATCGAGGCGATCCGCGAGCATCTCGGGATCAAGAAATGGGTGGTGTTCGGCGGCTCCTGGGGCTCCACACTCGCCCTTGCCTATGCCGTCACCCATCCCGACCGCGTGATCGGACTGGTCCTCAGGGGGATTTTCCTGCTCCGGCGCGCCGAGATACGATGGTTCTACCAGGAAGGTGCCAACCACCTCTATCCCGACGCCTTCGAACGCTATGTCGGGCCGATCCCCGAAGACGAGCGCGATGATCTCGTCTCCGCCTTCTACCGGCGCCTGACCAGCGACAACCGACCCGAGCGGCTGGAGGCTGCCAGGGCCTGGGCGCAATGGGAGGGCGAGACGCTCTCCATTCAGGGGCCGAAAGTCCGCCCGCCGCGCTTCGAGGAGGATGACTTTGTCGACGCTTTCGCGCGCATCGAATGCCACTATTTCGTCAATGGCGGCTTCTTCGAGGAAGATGGCTGGCTGCTGAAACAGGCCGCCAGGAAGCTGAAGGGCATCCCCGGCACCGTCGTTCATGGACGTTATGACGTCGTCACGCCACTGACCTCGGCCTGGGAACTGAAAAAGGTCTGGCCCGATGCCGACCTGAAGATCATCCCCGACGCCGGGCATTCGAGCCTTGAGCCGGGCATTGTGGATGAACTCGTGCGCGCCTGCGACAGCCTCGCCGACCGCTACGGCTGAGACGTCTCATCGACCCGC
>CAZXWB010000169.1:0-4365 GCA_964644395.1 uncultured Hyphomonadaceae bacterium
CCTATAGCGGGATGTTGTCGTGCTTCTTCCAGGGGTTTTCCACCTCCTTGCCGGCCAGCGAGCGCAGGGCCCTGGCCAGGCGGGCGCGCGTGTTGCGGGGGCGGATGATGTCGTCGATATAACCCTTGCGCGCGGCGACGAAGGGATTGGCGAAATTGTCCTCGTATTCCTTGGTATGGGCGGCGATCTTGTCGGCATCGCCCAGATCCTTGCGGAAGATGATCTCCACCGCGCCCTTCGCGCCCATCACTGCGATCTCCGCCGTCGGCCAGGCATAGTTCAGGTCGCCGCGCAAATGCTTGGAACTCATCACGTCATAGGCCCCGCCATAGGCCTTGCGCGTGATCACCGTCACCTTCGGCACGGTCGCCTCGGCGAAGGCGAACAGCAGCTTGGCGCCGTGCTTGATGAGGCCGCCATATTCCTGCTTCGTGCCCGGCATGAAGCCCGGCACGTCCACGAAGGTGACAATCGGAATGCCGAAACAGTCGCAGAAGCGCACGAAGCGCGCCGCCTTGCGCGAGGCGTCAATGTCGAGCACGCCGGCGAGCGTCAGCGGCTGGTTGGCGACGAAGCCCACAGTCTTGCCCTCGATCCGGCCGAAGCCGCAGATGATATTGGCGCCGAAGGCCGGCGCGATCTCGAAGAAGTCACCCTCGTCGGCGACCTTCTCGATGAGCTCCTTCATGTCATAGGGCATGTTCGGATTGGCCGGCACCAGTGAGTCGAGGCTGGGCTCGGAGCGCATGGGATCGTCGAAGCTGGGGAGCACCGGGGGGTCCTCGCGATTGGAGCCCGGCAGGAAGTCGATCAGGCGGCGCATCTGGGTCAGCGCCTCGATATCGTTCTCGAAGGCGCCATCGGCGACGCCGGACTTCGCCGTGTGCACCCGCGCCCCGCCGAGATCCTCCTGGCTGACATCCTCGTTGGTGACGGTCTTCACCACGTCGGGACCGGTCACGAACATGTAGCTCGTGTCCTTCACCATGAAAATGAAGTCGGTCATGGCGGGCGAGTAGACATCACCGCCGGCGCAGGGGCCCATGATGACCGAAATCTGCGGGATCACGCCGGAATAGAGCACATTCTCCATGAAAATGTCGGCATAGCCGGCCAGCGAATCGACGCCTTCCTGGATGCGTGCGCCGCCGGCATCGAACATGCCGATCACGGGCGCGCCGTTCTGGGCGGCAAATCTCTGCACTTTCACGATCTTCGCCGCATGGGCCTTCGACAGCGAGCCGCCGAAGACGGTGAAATCCTTGGAGAAGACATAGACGAGGCGACCATTGACCGTGCCCTGGCCCGTCACCACGCCGTCGCCCGGAATCTTCTGCTCCTGCATGCCGAAATCGGCGCACTGGTGCTCCACGAACATGTCGTATTCCTCGAAGGAGCCCTCATCGAGCAGGAGTTCGATTCGCTCCCGCGCGGTCAGCTTGCCCTTCTCGTGCTGGCGCTCGATGCGGGCCTCGCCGCCACCCATGCGTGCGGCCTCGCGGCGCGCCTCGAGCTCTGTCAGTATGTCCTTCATGTCGCGGCCCTCGCCCCTGATCTCGTTTTATTGCACTGCAGTGTTAGAGAACCGGGCGGGCAAGGCAAGGGAGACCCCGCGTCATGCAGGGCCTCCCTCGCCTTAAGTCGAATGTCTTTGGCCGGACTTACCAGCCGCGATGGTAGCGGCCCTTCCCGTAACCCCTGCGGCCGCCGGGCACGGGCACGCCTTCGATGTTGACGACGCGACCGTGGCGCACGGTGCAGTAGATGTCGTTCTCGAACTCACGCCGGTAGCCTTCCACCTCGGTCTCGAAACGGACCAGGAAGCCCTTCGGTCCGATCTGCCGGATCCGGCGGTCGTCGAATTCGAGGTCGAGAAAACCGCGGGAGTAAACCGCGTTCGAGATGGCGCGGCGGCACTTGCGGGCGGCATCGCGGCGCAGGACCCGCTGGCCTTGCCTGAAGCCGTAGTCCGTGTCGTAGCCATAACCATAGGCCTTGCCGGCGCTGTAGCCATAGCCCTTGTTGTAGCTGCGGGGGCCGCCATCGAGGACCTGGCCCGTGATCGGGCAGATATTCGCCTGGCGCTGGGCCTCGACCGGAGAAGCGAGGAGGGCAGACGCAGCCAACGCAACGACCGCCACTCCGGTTGTCATGATGCGGTTCATCATGGCTCGGAGCCTACGGGCGCGGTGTCGAACGCAGACTGAACTCCCCGTTCACCGTCACAACAAAACGCAGCGACCGGAAACCAGGGCCCGTGAGGGCTACATGATCGCGTCGGCCTCGCGGCGGATGTATTCACGCCGGCGCTCGCCGCTGTTGACGTAGCGATAATGGCAGATCACGTCCCAGTCATGGTCTTCGGGCAGCCAGGCGCAGCGCGTGGTCGATGGGCCAAGGAAGGCCGCCTCGTATTCGGCGTCATCGAGGCAGCAATCGCCGCCAGTCTTCTCCACCGCATCGTCGAAATACTCATCGGCGGTGCCGACGCGTTCATCCCCGGGATTGATTCGCAGTTCGGCATCGCCGGAGAGGAAAGCTTCTACGTCCGGATAAAGCTCGTCCAGCGTGTTGTCGTAATGAAACGCCCCGGTACGGTCGTCCCAGATGCCGACATCGGTCAGGTCGCTCGCGCGCAGTTTCACGAACTTGCCCTCTTCGCCGGGGCGCACCGCCGGCAGGGTGGATATGGCCGACGAGGTCCAGCGCGCCGTGGTGATACCGTCCACCTTCTCGAATTCGGCGCGCGTGTAGCTGGAGCGGGTATACTCGTCATATTCGGGATCGAAGCTCAGATAGCGGCCCGGCCGGAAGAAGGCCCTGTGGTCATCGACATCCATGAGACCGGGCTGGCGGGGCGTCTCCTCAGCCAGGGCGGAGGATGGCCCGGCCAGTGACAGAACCGCCAGAATGGCAGCAAATGCGAACAGTTTGCCCATATCACCTGTCTCCCTGCGGTCTCAGAGCGCACCGAACCACTGGCCAAGCGCGCGGGCGTCCCAGGCGCGCCGGGCGGTGGCGGCGGCGGCCTCGTCATCCTCGCCCCATTGCTCAATCTGCCAGATTTCATCAATGCGCGACACCTCGAAGGCCGCTTCAGCCTGCAAATACCCCTGCTCCACCGCCAGACCGAGGAGCGCCGAGCCATAGAGCGGCACCGCCCAGGCCAGGCCCGTGAGGCGAAAATCATCAAGGCCCGCAGCATGGTTGCGCGCCGCATTGAGGGAGGCGGCCGGCTGGTCCGGCGCGATGATGCCCGCCACGGGATTGAGCCTGACACCCAGGGCGTCACCGGCCCAGTCGCGCACCGGCCGCCAGCCGGCATCCTGTCGGTCGATCAATTCCTGCGGCGCGTCGGCAAGATGGCACAGCAAGTCGGTCTCACAATAGCGCACCACCTCCTCCACCATGGCATCGCGGGCTTGCGGGGTACGATCGATGGCGACATTGACAAGGCGCGTCAGGGGCATGGAGAGCGGGTCGATGGTGTCGGTCTGGGCCTGCCATTCCGCGGCAATGGCCTCAGCCAGCGTCCGTGTCGGCAGCGCGAGCGGCTGACCCGACGGCGTCTTCGGCACACGCCCGTCGAGCGCGACACCAAAGGCCCCGCCCGCTTCGGCCACGGTGGCGGTGTTCCAGAAGCGACGCCCCCCTGTCATGCGAGCGCGCTGTTCACAAGCGTAGCGCCGAACCGGTCGAGGCTCGTATTCAGTGTACTGAAGTCATGGTGCACCTCATGGGCGCCGGCGGCCTCGAGTTCGTTTGCAGCGCCAAAGCCCCAGGCCACGCCCTTGCAGCGGATACCGGCTGCGCGTCCCATGGCCATGTCGTGGACCGCATCCCCGATGATTAGGCTGCCGGACGGCTCCGCTCCCACAGCGGCCATGGCCTGCTCGCACATGTAGGGGTTGGGCTTGCCCGGCCCGTCATCGGCGCACCAGACCGTGTCGAAATAGGACCTCAGGGGATGCATCTCGAACAGGGCCTCCACGCCGCGCCGGGCCTTGCCGGTGGCCACCGCCAGCAGCCAGCCCCCATTGGCGAGGCGTTCCAGCGTCTCCACCGCGCCGTCATAGAGCGGCTCAACGAAGTCCGGCTCGGTCCTGCGCGCGACGAAGGCCTGCTTGTAGGCCTCCACCAGGCGGGCCAGCGCCTCACCGCTGAGCCCTGGCGCGAGCGTGGCGCAGACCGTGACGAGGTCGAGGCCCACCAGCCGGCGCGTGGCCTCATAGGCTGGCGGTTCCAGGTCGCAGGCCACAAAGGCCCGTTCCATGGCCGTCTGGATCACCTCGCGGGAATCCACCACCGTGCCGTCCATGTCCCAGATGGCGAGTTTCAGGCTCATGCGAAGGGCTCCAGCGGATC
>CAZXWB010000170.1:0-4358 GCA_964644395.1 uncultured Hyphomonadaceae bacterium
GTGGAATTGGGGACGTGATCACCCCCCATAATCCCCAATCCCCTTAGCGGCGCGGTGGAACCGTATACGATCCGCATAATCGAGCGGGTTCTTGGGTTTGACCAGCGCGCCTTCGGGCGTGTCGGTCCAGTCGACGAGGCGGGTCAGGAAAAAGCGCAGCGCGGCGCCCAGCGCCAGCGTCGGCATGGCTTCCCGCTCGGCGGGCTCTAGCGGCCGGACGCTCTCATAGCCGGCGATCAGGGCCTGTCCCCTGGTGTAATTGAAATGCCCGCCCGGCTCGAAGGCCCAGGCGTTGAGGCAGACCGCGATGTCGTAGGCCAGCGCATCCGTGCAGGCGAAATAGAAGTCGATCACCCCGGCGAATTCATCGCCGAGGAAGAAGGCATTGTCCGGGAAGAGGTCGGCATGGATCGTGCCCCGCGGGACATGATCGGAGACCGATCGCAGCGCCTTTACCTTGGCGAGGCTCTCGGTAATGACCTCCTCCAGCCCCGGCGCGAGACTTTCGGCCACCGCCTCACGCCCGGCAAAGAGCTTCGGCCAGCTGGCCGGTCCCAGATCATTTTTCCGCTGCATCTCGAAATCGGCGAGCGCCTGGTGCATTTGCGCAAGACCCTCGCCCATCCCGCGGCACTGGGCGGCGTTCGGCCGGTTCGGGCTCATGCCTTTCAGGAAGGTCACGATCAGGGCCGGGCGTCCGGCGAGTTCCCGCAGCGCCATGCCATTCTTGGCCGCCACGGGCTCCGGACAGGGAAAACCCTTCGCCGAAAGGTGCTGTTTCAAGCCGATAAAATAGGGCAGGTCGTCCCGGTTCACCCTCTTCTCGAAGAGGGTGAGGATGAACCGGCCCTTGTCGGTCTCCAGATAATAATTCGAGTTTTCAACGCCCTCCGCGATGCCTTTGAACGCAATCGCACCGCCAATGTCATAGTCGGCAAGGAACGCGTCGAGCTGTTCGGCTTCGATGGTGGTGTAAACGGCCATGGGTCCTTGTCAGACGTTTGCCGCGATGAGCGCAAGCCCCGAGCCGGCAATCCACACGCTGACGGCAAGCTTCAGGCGTCGCGCGCAGAGCCATGTGGCAATGCGCGGCGCGATGAAACCGCCGAGCAGCGCGCCCGGTGCTGCAAGCGCCACCACCGCCCAGGGCACATCGCCTGCAAGCACATGGAAAGGCGCACCGGCGAGCACCGACAGGCAGGACAGGATGACAGCCGCGCCGGAGCAGGTGTTGAGGGCGTAACCGCGCAGGAACAGGTAGAGCGCGGTGATCTCGCCGAGGCCGACGGAGAAGAGTGCCGTGATCCATCCCGCAAGCGGGGCAAGCATGGCGAGGACGACCACATCGCTCCGCGCAAGCCTGTCGCGTGGCGCGGCGTCATCGCGCCGGGCGAGGGTCGAGACGAGCAGGATCAGGCCCAGTGCGACGGAGAAGCCCTTGAAGAGTAACAGGAAGCCTGAGGGGTCCAGCGTGTTCAGTCGCTGGCCAGCCCAGAGGAAGGGTATGGCGATGAGGGCGAGCAGCGCGACGAGCCCCCAGAACTGAGCCGCCGGAATGCCGGCATTGGCGCGCCGCCGGACGGCATGGATGCGCCGGGTCCAGGTCAGCGACCCCGCGCTCATGCCGAAGCTCTGGATCAGGAAGCTCGCCGCGAGGATGCCGGTGGGTGTCAGGCCGAGGCTCGCATTGGCGGCCAGCAGGCTGAAGACGGGGATGAACACCACGCCGCCGCCGGTGCCCGAGGCATTCGCGATAATGGCGCCCAAAACGCCGACAAGCGGGATCATCCACAGCCCTGGCAGGGCCGCCGGGTCAATGCCGCCAAACGCCCAGACCGCGCCATAGCCGATCCCGAGGGCGGCCAGCACGCAGAGGCTGGCCGAGCCGAGCCAGCGCGGCGCTTCGCCTGCCTGCGTGCTCAACTTGCCAGCACCCTGGGCAGCTTGAACACCACATCCTCGCGGGTGACGGTCACCTCCTCGACATTCACGTCGAAACGCGCTGCGCAAGCGTCGATGACGCCCTGGACGAGGTCCTCCGGCGCGCTTGCGCCCGCGGTCAGGCCCATGGTGGCAACCCCGTCGAACCAGGACCAGTCGATGTCCTCGGCACTCGCCACGAGGCGTGAGTCGCACGCGCCGGCGCGCAGGGCGACCTCCACGAGGCGTTTGGAGTTTGAGGAGGTTTCCGCGCCGATGACCAGAACAAGGTCCGCACCGGCGGCCATCGCCTTCACCGCCTCCTGGCGGTTCGTCGTGGCGTAGCAGATGTCTTCCTTGTGCGGTGCACTGATCGCCGGGAAGCGGCGCTGCAGCACGCCGACAATTTCGGCGGTGTCGTCAACCGACAAGGTCGTCTGGGTCACGAAGGCCACATTGGCGGGATCCTTCGGTTGGAAGCTTTCGGCATCCGCGACGGTTTCCACCAGGACGATGGCGCCCGCCGGCAGCTGGCCCATCGTGCCTTCGACCTCGGGATGGCCGGCATGGCCGATCAGGACGATCTCGCGGCCGGCCTCGAAATGCTTCTGCGCCTCGACATGGACCTTGGAGACCAGCGGGCAGGTGGCATCGACAAAGATCATCTCGCGGCGTTCGGCTTCCGCGGGCACGGCCTTGGGCACACCATGGGCCGAAAAGATAACAGGCCGGTCGGCCGGGCACTCATCGAGTTCATCGACGAAGACCGCGCCGAGCCCTTCGAGCCGCGAGACCACATGCTGGTTGTGCACGATCTCGTGGCGCACATAGACCGGCGCGCCCCATTTGCCGAGGGCTTCCTCGACGATCTGGATTGCCCGGTCCACGCCGGCGCAGAACCCGCGCGGTGCGGCGAGCAATATGGTGAGCGGGGGTCGCAGGGTAGCGCTGTCCATGACCGTCCTCGAAAAAGCTGAACCGTTGAATTGCAGTAGGTGTCTCACACCCGGCGTTGCAAGGCCATGATCGCGCGGCTATCACGCACAGAGAAACGCCTGGTTTCGGGCAACAGGCCTGAACAGCCGCGATTGTAGACGCGTCCCACCGGAGACAGCCCATGGCACGAAAGACTTTCCTGCGCCCCGTCCTGGCCTCGAGCGCGGTCTCCGCAGTGCTCGCCGTGGCCGGCTGCGGCACTGTTTCGGAGGCCCTGGACACGCGCCAGAATGCCGGACCGTGCCCCGCAAGCCTCACGCTTTACGATGCTTCGCGCTATGTGAAGTTCGCTCCCGGTGCCACCGAGGAGCGTTTCAACAACATCGCCTGGAGCGCGGAGATCACCGATGTGCGCCTGTTCTGCCGCTATGCCGGGGACAATCCGATCGTTGCCGATGTCGAGATCGACTTTGCCTTCGGCCGCGGTGCCCAGGCCGACGGCCTGAGCCATGACTATCCCTTCTTCGTCAGCGTGACGCGGCGCAACCGCGCGGTGCTGGAGAAGGATTTTTTCACCGTGACGGCGGAGTTTGACCGCGGCGCGCGCGTCACCGGAAAGACAGTGAGCTTCGAGCGCCTGGAAATCCCGCGCTATGACGAAACGATTTCCGGGGCGAATTTCGAGGTGATTGTCGGTTTCGATTTGGCCGAGGAACAGCTGGCCTTCAACCGTGCGGGCAAGCGCTTCAGGCTTGATGCCGCCTCGACGCTCGACTGATCACACCTTCCCGAGGGGCTGACATGACAAAGGATCTCGCAGCACAGCTTTCGGCTGTGGTGGGTGAGGCGTTCGGGGGCCTCGGCCTCGACCCGGCGCTGGGCGCGGTGCGGCGCTCCGACCGTCCGGACCTGGCCGATTTCCAGTGCAACGGCGCCATGCCGGCGGCCAAACAGGCCGGGCGCAATCCGCGCGAGATCGCCGGCGAGGTGGCCGATCAGCTTGGCGAGCATGACATGATCGCCGATGTCGAGGTCGCCGGACCGGGCTTCCTGAACATCAAGCTTACCGCCCGGGCTCTGTCGGGCCGCGCCGAGGCGATCCGCAGCGACGAAAAGGCCGGCGCGCGTATGGTGATGGCGCCGGAGCATGTCGTCATCGACTTTGGCGGGCCGAACGTGGCCAAGCCCATGCATGTCGGGCATTTGCGCACCGCCGTCATCGGCGACACGCTGCAACGCGTCTTCGACTTTCTCGGCGAGCAGGTCACCTCCGACGCCCATCTCGGCGACTGGGGCCTGCAGATGGGCCATCTGATAACCGAACTCGAAGATGAGCAGCCGGACCTGCCCTACTTCGACGCTGCGAATGAAGGTCCGTTCCCGGACCAACCGCCTGTCACCATTGAGGATCTGGGCCGACTCTACCCGCAGGCCTCCGCCAAGGCGGAGGCCGATCCGGCGCGCAATGAGCGCTCCCAGATGGCGGTGGCGGAGCTCCAGAA
>CAZXWB010000171.1:0-4355 GCA_964644395.1 uncultured Hyphomonadaceae bacterium
TAGTCGCTCAGGCGGACGCCGGAAACGCTGTCGGCGATATCGGCATAGGCGGCGGCCAGTTCCGAACCGTTCGTGGCCTCGAAATAATTGTCGGTGGAACTGGCACAGTTGCGCAGCACCGCCTGGCTGCTCGTCGGCGCGTTGAACGCGACGGAGAAGATGGTGATGCCATCGGTTTTCATGGCGGTACAGAGTTTCTGGGCCTTGGCCGAGGAATTGCCGCCGGCATTGATATAGTGAGTGTTGAAGGAGCCGTCGGTCATCAGCACGGCATAGCGCCTGACCGCTTCCGCGCCGCCCGCCTCGGTGCGCCGCCCGAAGGGCCAGACCACGGACCAGTCCGGCGAGAGCGTGTACCAGGTCCAGGCGATACCGAGATGCCCGGCGGTCCAGCCATCGGCATGGAGGCTGTCGATCGCATTCTTCAGGATCGTCTTGTTGTGGGTCAGCGGCTCCACCGGGGCACCGGGACACGTGCTGGCCTGGGCGCCCATGGGGAAGGTGATGGGCGAGGCATCGGTGAACATCTCGTCGGCGCGTTCGGTGACGCAGTTCAGGGCGCCGACATTGGCCTCATGAGTCGCGCCGAGCACGCTGAAATCATAGTCGGCATAGGACATGGACGCCGCTGACCAGTCGAGCGCCTGCCAGGCCGTCGCCGTGTCGGACGCCGATCCCGTGCCATCGATGCACCCATGGACTTCGCTGTGGCTCACTTCGACGGAATTGTCTTCCGGGCAGTACGGGTTCTCGTCATCGTCATCGGGGCGGATGATGCTCCCGGTGCAGACACGCAGGGGGAAGTCGCTCGCCGGAAGGCTGGAGACGTCCGTATTGGTCCAGGACGTCCCGACGCAATCGTCATGTCCACTGCCATCGCCGCCCGGCGTCTGGCAAACGGGAATGTCGGTCCAGTCCGGCTGGCTGGTGACGCAGGCGAAGAATTCCGGCGGCAGGCTGGCCAGGCCATCATTCCCGGCCGCATCGACCAGGTCGAAGGATTCCGACGTGTCACCATCATTGAGTGCCGCCACCAGCTTGTCGGGGTCGGCGCCGAGATTGGCCACGGTGTGGGCGTAGAGGTCGGTGATCCCGGTCACGACGTCGCCATAGGTCCCGGCATTCACCGCCGTGGCATAGGGCACGAGCGAAATGCGCACATCGCCCGCATGGGTGACGGGGATCAGCGTGTCGATCAGGTCGCGCGCGGCATCCTGAAGGTCGCTCAGGCGCTGGCCGCGCATGGAACCCGACACGTCGAGCATCAGGGCAATCTCGACCTTTTCGCCGCCGAAAACCGCCGCCGCATCGGTCTTCACCACCAGGTCCTCGTCGCCGACGATGGACGCAAAGGTCAGCGGCACCCGGCAGTCGGCCGTCCCGGTGACACGCTTGAGCAGGGGCTGGGCATCGACTTCGGGCGCCGAGCAGATGGCATCGCTGACGCCGCGCGTGCGCAGATTGTCGAGGAAGACCGCTTCGGCGCGCGCCTCGAAATCGGCGCCATCGGTCTCGATTTGATCTGCGTTCACGCCGCCATTGGCCATTTCCGACGCCGCCCAGAGGATGGATGAATCCATGGCTTCCTGGATGTGGCGCTTGGTGGTGTGCGCTCGGCTCAGGTCCAGGCTGATACCGATCATCGCGAACAGAGGCAGCGCGACAAGGGCAAACACCATGAAGACATTGCCTGACCGTGCATCACCGAAGGATTGAAGGGTGCTCGTCACCGGACGCTCCGCAAGGGTTTTCCCGAAACATCGTCATGTCAGGAAAGGGTCGATACCGGCCTAAGAATGCCCCGGCGGATTTCCGCGGCCAGTTAAGCGGCGCGAAAGTTTCGGGGCTGCGCGGCGGTCTCAGTCGGTCTCGTCGAAACCGCTCGCCACCAGGCTTGCAGCGGCCGTGACGCAGGCCTCGGCGTCTTCGCCCACCGCTTCGAGTTCGATTTCCGATCCCCGGCCGGCCCCCAGCATGAGTAGGTCCATGATGGAACGGGCATTCGCCGCCTCGCCCTCATGGTGAACGATGAGCCGTGCAGAGAAGCTGCAGGCGATCTTCTGGAGCTTGGCCGAGGCGCGGGCGTGCAGGCCCTTGCGGTTGACGATTTCGACGCGGCGGCGGGCGATCTGGTCCATGTCCTGTCCTGGTCCGTCGCCTCTCATCCTGCTATCGCCCCGGGTCTCAGCTGTTCTTCTGAAGCAATTCCGAGGCCACGGAAATGTACTTCCGTCCGGCATCGCGCGCGGTGACCACGACGTCGGCGAGCCTGGAATCGCCGCGCACCTCTGCCAGCTTGATCAGCATGGGCAGGTTGACCCCGGCAATCACCTCGATCCTGCCCTTCGCCAGCACGGAAATGGCAAGATTGGACGGCGTGCCGCCGAACATGTCGGTGAGAATGACGGTGCCGGCACCGGTGTCACAGGCCTTGGCGGCCTCCAGAATGTCAGCCCGCCGGGCCTCCATGTCATCATCCGGTGCGATGGCGATGGCGCGTGTGCCTTCCATCGGCCCGACCACATGTTCGGTGGCCGCGAGCAGTTCGGTGGACAGGTGCCCGTGGCTGACAACGACGATGCCGATCATGCCTCATCCTTCACGCATGGCAATCCGATAGGCGTCAGAGCCTTGCGCGAAGTCACAAGGGTTTCAACCCCTTATTCTCGCCGGCCTATTCCGCGACGGGCTCTCCGGCGAACAGGTCGCGATAATCGGGCTTGACGAGCTCGCGGAAGGCCGACTGGGGCACCTTTATGTCATAGGCACCCTCAGCATAGGGGCCAACGACGTAAGGGTCGACATGCACCGTCAGCCCGCCGATCCGCCCGGCCTCGGTGGAGCCCGCAAGCCCCGGTTCAAGGTTGCGGTAAAGACCCTGGCCAAGCACCCCGTCAATGCTCTCGGCGGCCTCTTCCTCGGTCATGAAGTCGCCGACCCGCTCCATGCGCGCCGCCAGGAGGCGTTCGCGCACCATGCCCGACAGGGCCTTCTCCGCCGCTCCGGGATCGCTGAAAAAGTCCCGCGCCGACATGATCCCGCCGCCCTGGCGGTAGATCCGGGTCTCGGAATACGCGTTGGGATGGGCACCGCCGGTATCGACATAGGTGGTGATTTCCACCGCGCCGATGTCGCCGGCCCGGGCCACCAGCACCCAGTCGAGCTCAAGCGTCCAGGGCCGGAAGAATTCATTGTTGCGGTTGGCCTTCTCCGCGGAGGCTTCCCTGGCGAAGGACAGCGCCTCGTTCACGCCTTCATCGGCAAGTGCCCTGGCCACGCCTTCGTCGAAGGCGATCACGGCCGGATCAAGGTCGAAATCGAAATCCACGGCATCGTTCTCGGGCATGTCGATGCTGATTTCGGGCAAGGGATCCGCCGCGCTCGGGCCGACATCGGTTGTCGGCGGCGGCGCGGGTTCGGTGACGTCCTTCCCAGCCATGTCAGGTCCGGCCTCACCCGAACTGTCTGCAGCGTCAGGCGTGGCGACCGCTTGATCGTCTGAGCCGCAGGCGACCAGGCCAAGGCAGAGCGCGGCAATGGCAGCGCGGCGGATCGGATCGGGCATGGCGGGCCTCCCTGCTGTTTCGGCGTTCCCGGCCAGAGCCTACAGGCTGAGGAGTTCCGGGTCTCCCCCTTGCGCGGTGATGTTGTCGGACACCACTCTTTCGGTGGCAAACCTTAACATGTAATTGGGTCCGCCGGCCTTCGGCCCCGTTCCCGACAATCCCTCCCCGCCAAAGGGCTGCACGCCGACCACGGCGCCGGTCATGGAGCGGTTGATATAGGTGTTGCCCACCGGCACGGCCTTGCGCACCTGCTCGGCAAAGGATGCCAGGCGCGAATGCACGCCGAGGGTCAGTCCATACCCCTTGGCCCGCATCATGGCGCCGACCGTCTCGATGTTGTCTGGATCATAGCGCATGACATGCAGGACGGGCCCGAATTTCTCCTCGCCGATGAGATCGAGGGAGTCGATCTCCACGAGCGCCGGGCCGAAGCCGTATCCCGCCTCGCCGATCTCTCCGGCCGATACCTGCTTCAGCAGTCTTGCGCCGGGCCTTGCGGTCAGCGCCTTCAGGTGGGCCTCCAGCATGTCCCGCGCGCCGGCTTCGATTACCGGTCCGATGTCGGTGTCGGGCAAGGACGGGTCGCCGAGTGTCAGCTCATCCATCGCACCGGTCAGCGTGTCGATCAGCAGGTCTGCGGTGTCCTTCGGCAGGAAGGCCACGCGCAGGGCTGAACAGCGCTGGCCGGCGGACCCGAAGGCGGAATGGATGATGTCATCGACGACCTGCTCCTTCAGCGCGGTGGTATCGACGAACATGGCGTTCAGCCCGCCGGTCTCGGCGATCAGC
>CAZXWB010000172.1:0-4327 GCA_964644395.1 uncultured Hyphomonadaceae bacterium
CCTGCCGAGGCACGGCCTTCGAACTCGCCGAGCACCGGCTTGTTCGTGATCAGGCGCACCGTGCCGGCCTGGGAAGAGGCGCCGAACAGCGTGCCCTGCGGTCCGGGAAGCACCTCGATGCGCTCCAGGTCGACGGCGTAGACGTCGAGGTTGCGGCCGGGCTGGGCCAGCGGCTGTTCGTCGAGGTAGAAGGCGACGTTCGGGGCGAGGCCCGCCACGCCGGCCGTGGTCAGGTTCGGCGTCGTGGAGGCCACGCCGCGAATATAAATCGTGTTCTGACCCGGGCCCGAACCGCCCGCGGTGACGCCCGGCAGCTCCAGCAGGTAGTCGGTGAAGACATCGACGTCGAGTTCTTCCAGGTCCGAAGAGTCAAGCGCGTTCACGGTGACGGGAATGTCCTGGGCGGTCTCGGTACGCTTGGTGGCGGTGACGGTGACGGTTTTCAGTCGGCGGTCGGACGCCTCTTCCGCGCCGTCCTGGGCGTGGGCATGGCCGATCGCGACCGTATAAAAAGCGCTCGTAAGGGCGAGCGCAGACACGCCGGTTAGAATACGATTCATGGATGTAACCCCTTTAGTAGCTAAGGACCAATGCGCACGAGAATTGTGCGAAATCTGGCAGATCGCGGCCGGGCGAACAGCGCGCCTGCGGCCTGTCGATAGCGCCTAACTAACAGTTTTTTCGATAATGGAAAGGTTTTCGCCCCGTGTTTTCCGCAGCTGCGAAAGGGAAAAAAGCCTAATCACGAGAAAAATGCTCTAAAATCAGCGCACTGAAGCGCTGTTGCCCGATTGCAACACATTTTGAGGCTGTAAAAGTCGATTCGACAAAATACTTTTTGGGTGCAATGTCACGCTTGATTTCCCGCAGCCGAAGAGACAGCGCCTTGGCCGAACAAGAATTCGATGACGCGTATGATACCGACTATGAAGTCGGGCAAGACAATGTGGAATGGCTCGGACTCGACGTCCACAATCCGGTTTTCTTCCTCTCCGCCGCCCTGATCCTGAGCTTCTGTGCCGCCGTGCTCGCCGCACCGGACGCCGCCTCGGTCTGGCTCCTGGCGCTCAGGAACAATGTGATGGAGAATTTCGACTGGTTCTTTGTCGTCGTCTCCAACTTCGCCGTCCTTTTCTGCGTCGTCATCGCGTTTTCGCCGCTGGGCAAGATCCGACTCGGCGGCGATGAGGCGCGGCCAGAGTTTTCGACCAGGAGCTGGCTGTCCATGCTATTTGCCGCCGGTGTCGGGATCGGGATGGTCTATTATGGTACCGCCGAACCGCTGACCCATTATCTCGGCTCGACCTCACCGGAGACGCCGGGAATCTTCGGCACGCCGCTTAATGTGGAACCGCGCACCGAGGTGGCCGAGCGCATGGGCATGGCCGCCACCATCTATCACTGGGCGCTCTCGCCCTGGGCAATCTACGCCATTGTCGGGCTGGCGCTGGCGTTCTTCACCTTCAACAAGGGATTGCCGCTGACAATCCGCTCGGCCTTCTATCCGATCTTTGGCGACCGGGTCTGGGGCTGGACCGGGCACGTGATCGACCTCATCGCCGTGGTGGCCACCCTGTTTGGCCTTGCCACATCGCTCGGCATCGGCGCGCGGCAGGCTGCCGGCGGCATCGGCTTCCTGATGGGCTTCGAGGCGGGACTGTGGCTGCAGGTGGCGATCATCGCCTTCATCACCTCGATCGCAATCATCTCAGTGGTCAGGGGGCTCGATGGTGGCGTGAAGCTTCTGTCCAATGTGAACATGGTTGTGGCCATCGCGCTTCTGGTCTTCGTGTTCTTCGCCGGGCCAACGCTGCGGGTTCTGGAATCCTTCGGCCAGAACATCACCGCCTATTTCGTCGAGGGCGCGAAGCTCGCCAACCCGATCGGACGCGAGCCGGATACGGGCTTCTATCATGGCTGGTCGGTCTTCTACCTGGCCTGGTGGATTTCCTGGTCACCCTTTGTCGGCATGTTCATCGCGCGGGTCTCCCGGGGCCGCACGATCCGGGAATTCCTCGCCGCTGTGCTGGTGGTGCCACTCATCGTGGTTACCATCTGGTTCTCGACCTTCGGAGAAACGGCGATCAATTTCGTCGAACAGGGCGTGGCGCGGCTGGCGACGGGGGAGATCAAGACCGAACTTGTCCTGTTCGAAGTGCTCCAGGAGTTGCCCTGGCCGACGATTTCCTCAGGCGTGGCGATCGCGCTTCTGATCGTGTTCTTCGTGACGTCGTCGGATTCCGGTTCTCTGGTGGTCGATTCGATCACGGCGGGCGGCAAGCTCCACGCCCCGGTGCCCCAGCGCATTTTCTGGGCCAGCGTGGAAGGGCTGGTGGCCATCACCCTGCTGGTCGGCGGCGGCGCCAATGCGCTTGTCGCGCTCCAGGCCGGAGCGGTGTCGGCGGGCCTGCCCTTCGCGCTGATCCTGCTGGTGTGTTCCTACAGCCTGCTGCGCGGACTGATGAACGAGAACACCTCGACCGCGACAGCCTGAGCCGCCGACGGATTTGTCGCCGCGGCGAATTGCATTAGCTGCGCTGTCGCAGGGCAAGGCGTCGGGAGGGCAGCATGACAATCGCGATCATCGGCGCCGGCATGGCGGGCTTGGCTTGCGCGCGGCGCCTGATCGCCCGTGGCCATAGTGTCACCGTCTTCGACAAAGGGCGCGGCCCCGGCGGTCGCATGTCCACTCGGCGGGCACAGACACCCCGGGGCGAAATACGTTTCGACCATGGTGCGCAGTATTTCACCGCCGCCGATCCGGAATTCCTCACCCTGGTCAAGGCGCTCAGCCGTGACGGCCATGTGGCGCCATGGACCGGGCGCGTGGTGGAGATCGGCCGCGACGGCGTGGTGCACCCGGCCGAGGACAAGCCACGCTTCGTCGGCACGCCGGCCATGAACAGCGTCATCCGCGCCCTGGCCAATGACATCGACGTGCGCTTCGGCGCGCGTGTCACCGCCCTTAACTCCGGCGCAAATGGCGGCTGGACCCTTGAACGGTTCGGCAAGGAGGCTGAAGCGACGACCTGCGACACGCTGATCATGGCCGCACCGGCGGAACAGGCCGGCGAACTTCTTTCGCCGGTGCATGAGGCCTTCGCCGTGGCTGCGCGGGGCATCGACTCATTGCCGAACTGGACCGCCATGCTGGCCTTCGAATCACCGATCGAGGTCGACTGGGACGGTGCACGCTTGACATCCGGGGCCATCGGCTGGGCGGCGCGCAACGGGTCAAAGCCCGGTCGTGAGGGTGAGACCTGGGTCGTTCAGTCCACGGCGGAATGGGCACGGGAGCATCTCGAGGAGACACCCGAATCGGCGGGCGAAAAACTGCTTGCCGCTTTCCGACGACTCACCGGAACGTGTCTTGCGCCGACCTATGTCGGTGCCCATCGCTGGCGATTCGCCTTCCCACGCGTGCCCGATCCCGACGGCCAGACACGTTTTCACCAGGACGGGCAGGCGGGGTTCCTGTTCGACCCCGTCTCGCGCCTCGGTGTTTGCGGCGACTGGTGTCTTGGCCCCCGTGTGGAGGCGGCCTGGCTGTCCGGCGATCGGCTGGGCGCGGCGATCGGCTGAGCCCGGCCAGAGGGCCCAACCGGGGCGACTGCACGAAAAAATCGGGGTGCGGAGGAAAAATCTGTTGACCTTCGATTAACCAAGGACACACAATATCTAGCGTCAGGGCTGGGTTGAAACACCAGATATACGGTTTCGGAGGCGAAACTGCTGGGTTTTTCGGGGCCGGCCTGCTATATTGTGGTTCAGAGGTGCAGAGGTGTGAACATGTCAGCGTTGCCAGCTGTTGAGAAGTCGAAAACCGCCATCCGCCGGGGCAAGCCGAAGGCCCGCTCAGCGGAGCTCAAGGTTGTGGATGGTATCCGGATCGATCCGTCGCGGGACGCCAATCTCACGGCCTTCGGCAAGAAGACGCTGGAGGATCGCTACCTGCTCAAGGGCGAAACCTTCCAGGGCATGTTTGCCCGTGTCGCCACGGCCTATGCCGACGACGCCGACCACGCCCAGCGCATCTATGACTATATCTCGAATCTCTGGTTCATGCCGGCGACTCCGGTCCTGTCGAATGGCGGTGCCGACCGTGGCCTGCCGATCTCGTGCTTCCTGAACCAGGTCGATGATTCGCTCGACGGCATCGTGGAAACCTGGAATGAAAATGTCTGGCTCGCCTCCAATGGCGGCGGCATCGGCACCTATTGGGGCAATGTCCGCTCCATTGGCGAGAAGGTTGGCCAGAACGGGCAGACCTCGGGCATCATTCCCTTCATCCGCGTGATGGATTCCCTGACGCTCGCCATCTCGCAGG
>CAZXWB010000173.1:0-4278 GCA_964644395.1 uncultured Hyphomonadaceae bacterium
CGGCAGTCCACGCCCGGCAGCTCGAAGGCCTCGCCGGTCTCGCGGTTGACGGCGAAGCACATCTCCCCGCGCAGTTCCAGGTCGAAGGTGACCGGCCTTGCCGTGCTGTTGGTTTCCAGCGGGCCCGGGCGCGGCGGCAGGACCACCACGCTGCCTTCGCCCATGGGATCGCCGGCGCCGAGTTCCACATTCGCCCGGCCCACCGCCTGGGAGAGACCGGCCTTCAGCTGCTGAATCTGGGAATCGCTGTCGGTGGAGAGCCGCGCCGGCGCGGCCCCTCCCGTGGAATGACAGCCGGCCATGGCAATCCCTCCCATCATGGCTGCGCAAAAGAGGCCGCGCCCGGTCATTGGCTGCCCTCGCCACGTAGCCTGGCCAACGTTTCGGCATCGAAATCCTCCGGCATCCGCATGTCCATATTGGTCTCGAAGATGTTGCGCGGGAAGTCGTCGATCGTCGCCGTCGCCAGGCCGCCGGTGACGTCACTGGTCCGGACGGAGACGATTTCACTCGATGGCGGCGTCGGGCACGTGCCGTCCTCGCGGTACCGCAGCGCGGCGGCGAGGAGCGGCTCGTCGGTCTCGCCGAGCAGGAAGTCGAGATCGTCTTCCACCTGGCAACCCGGAACCTCCACACCGAATTGCTCATTGGAGTTGGCCGGGATGAAGCCATCGGCAAAGTCGCCGAAATCCTTGTCGTTCACGCCCTGGAACTGGATGGTATAGAAGGTGGTGCCGCAATTGTCGGTGGGGAAGAAGCCGAAGGGCTTGCCGCATGTTGTGTCGCCGATCAGGATCACCTCCACGTCGATGCCGCGCAAGGCATTGATGACGGCCTCCGACGCGCTGCAGGTGGAGCCGGTGGACAGGATGAACACACGGTCGAGGCCCACCGTCGGCAGGGGCGTGCCTTCGTTCACCGTAAAGCCGACGCCCTCATCGATGAACGGGATCGGCTGGTTCGGTTGGCCGGTCACGGGGTCGATGCCGGTGGTGCCATTGTTAAAGCGCAGCTTCTCGAAGGCCTGGCCCTGAACCGACTGCTCGCCGGCCACCATGTAGCCAAGCTGGGCGGCCACGGCGAGCAGTCCGCCGCCATTGTAGCGCAGGTCGATGATCACATCGCTGACGCCCTCGTCGCTCAGGGTCGTGAAGGCGTCGAACAGGTCTTCTTCTGACTGGAACGGGCTGAACGTGTTGAAGAACACATAGCCAACCTTCTCGCCGTCCACATCCAGGACCTCAAGCTGGTTCACCGGGCTCGGCGCGACATCGGCCGAGGTGATGGTCACGCTGCGTTCCACGCCATCGGAATAGCGAACCCCGAAATCGGTCTCCTTGCCCGGATCCGCCGGGAACAGGCCGGCATTGAGAATATCAAGATCGCCCTGGTTGTCCCCGCCATTGACGAGATCGACGCCGTCCACACTGAGGATGCGCATCCCGCGTTCCCAGGCCGCGCGTCCGTCGATTTCAGAGGACGCTGGCGAATTCGGTTCGGTGTAGAGAATGCGATAATCCCGCGGCGGGCTACTGGAGAAGGCGACAATCCGTGCGCCATAGCCCGACACCGGTTCGGAGTTGCGCTGCTTGAGAAACTCCTCGGTGGGCTGGCTGAAGTGGAAGTCGTCCTTGTCCTTTCCCGAAGCCGTGGTCTCGAAGGTGCGAAGGATCTCGAAGAAATCGAGCGTCGGCTCGGGCTCCTCCTCGAAATCATAGGGGTTCTGGTCCTCGACCTCGTCATTCCAGAGATAGGTCTCCTCGGTCCAGGAGCGCAGCCAGAACAACTCCTCGATCAACGAGCCCTGCTTGTCGGGAAAGGGATTGTCTTCCAGGTCAAGACCGGTGCGCGGGGTTTCGCACTGGTCCTTGAACGTGCTCGCAGGCTCATAAACGCCTGGCGTATAGTCCGGCCCGCTGGGTGGCGGCGGAGGAGGCGGCGGCGCGACGCTCGAGCCCCCTCCGCCACCGCCACCGCCGCCGCTGCAACCGGCCAGCACAAGCCCGAGCGCGAGCACCACATGGCCCAGCGCCGTTCCGAGTTTCAGATCGTTTTTCCTGTCGACCATGACCCAAATCTCCCTGGTTCTTTCCCCAGCCTAGAATGGCTGGCCGGCATCACAAGTGTCTATTAACTGTTTCATGCAGCAGAGGCAATGCCGTGATCAATCGGTCACACATTTGCCAGATTTTGGTTCAACTTCCAGTTGATTGTCGTTTCGGTCCAGGAATGGTCACCTCGGTCAGGGCAGGGAGGGAAGCCTTGGGTCTCTTGCGGCGCACATTCGACAAATTCCTGCTCGATCCGGCCCTCAACGGTGTGGTGACCCTCCTGCTCCTGATCTCGTTCCTGGCGACCTGGCGCGGCCTGTCGGATTTCATTTCCGTGCAGGACGGCCTCGCTTCGGGCGGTGGATTTGCACTTCTCGTCGGGCTGGTCGTGCTTGCGCTCACCCTCGCCATGTATGTGGCCCTGCGTGAAGCCATGCGCTGGCGCAACTGGAAGGCACTGCTGCCGGGCCTTCTCGCCGTCGCGCTCTACGCCGTGCTGGCGCTCTGGTCGGTCGGCTTCGGCTACGGCTTCTGGTGGAGCCTTGTTGCCGGGGAGGCCACCAGTGCACGGGAACTCGACGCGGCGATCACCCGGCTGGAGACCGACACGGCGCAATTGTCAGCCCGTGTCACCGCCGCCGAGACCGTGATGGACGACGCCGCAGCGCTTTCAGCCGAAAAGGCGGCCATCGAGGCGGCCTCGGGCGGTACATGCGGGCTCGCCTCGGGCGGTGGCGAAGGCCCGCTCTACCGCGCCCGGATGGAAACCAACCAGACCGTCGCGCGCCTGTTCGACAGCGTCAGCAGCCAGTGGGCCGAACCGCTGCGGGCCCGGCTCGATGCCCTTGGCGCCACCATGGGGCCGGCGGACCAGGGCACGGGCCGCGCCACGCTGGAGCGTGCGTTCCGCGACGCGGCGGCTGAGGCCCGCACCATCGCTTCGGAGGCCGCTGCGCGTGGCCGGTCCTATGCCGCGCTCCTGGAGGCCAAGGCTGACCAGCTTGATCAGGCGCCCGTCGGGGGCAAGGTGGCCTATTGCCATGATCCCGACCTCGCCAGGGCCCTGCGACTGGCCGCCGAGGCGCTCGTGGTGGCCGAGCCCGTCGCGCCGGTGAAGTGGCAGTATTCCGGCGGACAGGCGGGCGTGGCCCGGTCGATCGAAACGCTGTGGGGCAGTCTGTTTGCCCTCAGGCGGCCGCCGATGGATGGCCGGTCGCTCATCGCGCTGGTGGCGGCCGGGGCGGTGGACCTCGCGCTGCTCGCCTTCACCTTCTTCCAGGCAACGGCGGCCGCGGCTCGCGCGAGGGACAGGCGCCAGGCGACTGAAGGTGAGGCGGCGCGCGCGCTGGACGAGGTCCGCCGCCGGCAGGACGAGGCCGAGGCGGCGCGCCGGCAGGCCCTTGGCGAGCTCCAGGCGCTGCGCGACAAGGCGCGCTTCGATCCCGACCCCGAGGAAATCAAGTGGATCCGTGAGAAGGCCGATGAACTCACCGCCTATCTCAACCGCCTGCGGCGCCTGGCCATCGGCGACACGGCCAATCGTGAACTTGATGACTTGCAGGACAAGCTGGACGCGCTCATCGATGGCCTCAGATCACTGAGCTGATGCCACCGGAGCCAAACCCATGCGAAACCTCGTCCTGCCATTACTGATCCTCGCCCTTGCCGGCTGCGAGAGCCTGGTGGCCGCCGTCGCCAGGCCCGATGTCACGACCGCTCGCGTGGATGTTGAGGGCGGGGAATTCGCCCTCGACCCGACCCATGCCGCGGTGCTCTTCCGCATCAACCATCTGGGCTTTGCCGACTATATCGGCCGGTTCGAGGTGCTCGACGCCTCCCTCGATTTCGACCCGGACAATCCCGAGGCCTCCAGCCTCAGCGCCACGGTGGACATCGCCTCCCTCGACATCGCCAATGAGGAGTTCGCCGAAACGCTCACCGGCCCCGACTGGTTCGATGCCGAAAACCACCCCCAGGCTGTGTTCCGCTCCACCGCGATCGAGGTGACGGGCGAGGCCACCGGCCGGGTCACGGGCGAGCTGACCCTGAAGGGCACCACCGCGCCCATCACCCTGGACGTCACTTTCAATGGCGGCGGCGATGACCGGCTGCGCAGCGCCTATGTGGTCGGCTTCTCGGCGACGGGAGAGTTTGATCGCACGGTGTTCGGCATCGACCGGTTCAGCGGGCTCATAACTGATATGGTCAGGATCGAGATTGAGGCGGA
>CAZXWB010000174.1:0-4274 GCA_964644395.1 uncultured Hyphomonadaceae bacterium
CTAGAGCAAAGGCTGACGAAATGAACGATGCCTCAAGCCGCGATTTCGTGGTCGTTTGTGTCGCCCCAGGCGCCCGCGGCGCAGAATCAGACCTCATGGCGCGGCTCTCGCGCATGGCGGCACGTGCAGGGCTCCCGACAGGCGCGGCGCGAACGCTCGGCCCCGGCGCAGTGGAGATCAGTCTGCCCTCGCCCACCGCTGAAGGTATTGAGGTCCTGCGCCACGCGCTCGCGGCCCTGGGCGATGAGGCCGATACCGCGCTCCTGCCCGCAGCGAACCGGAAAAAGCGCCTCCTCGTCAGCGACATGGACTCCACCATGATCGGGCAGGAATGCATCGATGAGCTCGCCGATTTTGCCGGGCTGAAGGCCGAGATCAGCGCGATCACAGAGCGCGCCATGCGCGGCGAACTTGATTTCGATGGCGCGCTGAAGACCCGCGTGGAGATGCTGGCGGGCCTGCCGCTCACCGCGCTCGAGCAATGCTTCGCCGAACGCATCCGCCTGTCGCCCGGCGCCGCGACCGTCGTTCGCACCATGGCCGACCATGGCGCGCGATGTGTCCTTGTGTCGGGCGGTTTCACCTTCTTCACGGGGCGCGTGGCAGAGCTCGCGGGCTTCCACAGCCACCATGCCAACCTGCTCCTCGATTCCGGTGACCGCCTCAAGGGCGAGGTGCGCGAGCCGATCCTCGGACGCGAAGCCAAGCTGCAGGCCCTCGACCGGGAGGCGAAGTCGCTGGGTCTGTCGCGCAAAGACGCCATTGCCCTCGGCGACGGGGCCAATGACCTGTCCATCATCTCCGCGGCTGGGCTCGGGATCGCCTACCTGGCCAAGCCCGTTGTCGCAGCCAAGGCCGATGCGGCGATCAATCTGAGCGACCTGACGACTGCTCTCTATTTCCAGGGTTACTCCGAAGCAGAGTTCAGCGATCCGGCCGCGCCAGACCGTCCCGCGGTGTAAGCGCCTGCGCTCAGCTCCAGAGCGCGGCGTCCTGCCACGGCTCCGGAACCGCCAAGCGCCCCCCTGCCCGGTCAGCGTGATTGAACCAGACCGACTGCCAGGCCTCGGCCCACGCCTCGGTAAGTGGGTAAGGCGGCACAATTTCACGTTCAGGGCGGAAATCGAAGCGACCATAATAGTCTGGATCGCCGAGAACGCAGATGGCCGCGTGTCCCTTGTCCCGTGCGCGATCAATCCCCGCCCGCACCAACTGCCCGCCGAGCCCGCGGGCCTTCAGGTCCGGGCGCACAGCCAATGGCCCGAGCAGGCAGAGTGTTATGTCACGCCCGGCAAGGCGGCAATCGGTGAGCGCCATGAAACCGACGGCTTCGCCGGCGTTTTCCGCGACAAGACCGGTGACATCGGCGCGCTTTGTGAGTCTGCTCACAAGGTTGGTGAGGTCCTCCTCGGGAAACGCGTCCCGGTAAAGGTCAAGTACGGGCTGGCGGTCGGCAGCCCCCCAGGGACGGATCGTGGCACCGTCCATCAGCTGCCGCTGGCGAGATCGATGCCGTAGAACACGTCCCGGCCCTGGCGCTGGATATGCACCAGGAGCGGTCGCCCGTCGCGCTGGGCCGCCGCGATGCTCTCACGCGCCGCCTCGACGTCCAGAATGGTCTCCTGGTCCAGTTCCAACACGACATCGCCGCGACGCAGCTTTCCCGCCGCCGGCCCACGCGGCGCCACGCGATCGACCACGACGCCTTCGACATCGCGCGGAATATTGTAACGCCGGCGCAAATCATCATTGATGATGACGAGGTCCACGCCAAGCGCATTGGAGGCATCGGCCATGGCCAACGCCTGTTCCTCGCTGTCATCCTCCTCGGTTTCGGTCTCACGCTCCTCAAGCACGACCTCGAGCGTGGTGCGCTTCTTCTTGCGCAGGATCTCCACCTCGATAGGTTCACCGATCTCGGAGGCCGCCACGGTGCGGGTCAGTTCGCCGGAACCGCCCACCTTCGTGCTGCCGAATTCAAGGATGATGTCGCCGACGCGCAGGCCGGCGGCCTCAGCCGGGCTGTCATCATCGACATTCGTGACCATGACCCCGTCACGCCGGCCGAGCCCGGACGCCTCCGCCAGGGTCGGGTCGATGGCCTGGATATTCACGCCAAGCCGGGCGCGGCGCACCTTGCCATGGGTCTGGAGCTCTCCGACGATATAATTGGCGAGGTTCGAGGGCACCGAAAAGCCGATCCCCACCGATCCACCGGTGCGGGAATAGATCGCGGTATTCACGCCGATCACCTCGCCGCGCATATTGAACAGCGGACCGCCGGAATTGCCCTGGTTGATCGCCGCATCCGTCTGGATGAAATCATCGAACGCCCCGCCAATGTCGCGCGAGCGCGCCGAAACGATGCCTGCGGAAACCGACCCGCCAAGGCCGAAGGGATTGCCGATGGCGATCACCCAGCTGCCGACATCCGCCTCGTTGCTGTCGCCGAACTCCACATACTGGAACGGCTCGTCGCCCTCCACTTTCAGGAGCGCGATATCGGTGTCCGGGTCGCTGCCCACCAGCCGCGCCGGGCGGCGGCTCTCATCGGAGAAGACGAGCTCGATCTCGTCGGCATCCTTGATGACATGGTCATTGGTGACAACATAACCGTCCGGCGAAATGACGAAGCCCGAACCCAGCGCGCCTTCGCGGCGGAAGCCGTCACCGTCGCGGCCGAAGAACTCGTTGAAATCCTCGAGCGGAGATCCGGGCGGCACATCGGGCAAGCCGTCCTCGAGCACGGTGTTCGCGGTGATGATGTTGACCACTGAAGGCATCAGTTCCTGGGCGAGTTCCTCAAAGCCAGTCGGCGCGCCCGGGCGCGGGACAACGGGTTCCTCGGGCAGGCTCTGCGGCACACGCTGGGCCAGGGCGACCGGAGAGAGCGCCGTCGTGAAGGCCGCCGCCATGACCAGAAGGGCCAGAGGAAACAGTCTGTCCAGTCGCATCGTCATACCGCGTCACTCCGTCGTCGAACCGTCATCAGAACATATCGCACATTCGCCGCGCGAAACAACCAATGGCGTCAATTGAAGCCCGCCCGTGTGGCAGCAAGACGGCAGCCTGCCCCGCCCCTCAGATGAACCGGATGACAATATAGGCGATGACCGCGCCGATGATGGCCGCCATCAACCCGGAACGGCGCAGGTCTTCCGGCGACAGCGCCGAGACCATGGCCGCCATGCGCTTCATCATGTCAGGGGCGAGCGCGTAGGCCAGGCCCTCGAAGACCAGCATCAACCCGAAGGCGGCAAGCAAGAGGGCGCCCATGCTCATGGGCGCCCTCTCCAACACTTGCCGCGAAACACCGTCATGTCGCGTCGGGCCTACTGGTCCCCCTGGCCGAGCTTGTCACCGAAATACCGAAAGAAGTCCGAATCCGGCGACAGGACAATGGGCGTGCCCTGCTGGATCGATTTCTCATAGGCCAGCATGGAGCGGTAGAAGGAGAAGAATTCGGGGTCGCGCTCAAAGGCATTGGCATAGATGCGCGCGCGTTCAGCGTCGCCTTCACCACGGATGATCTCGGCCTGCTCCTGGGCGTTGGCCTCGATGATCTGGGCTTCGGCGGCCGCCTCGGCGCGAATCCGGCGGGCCTGTTCCTCGCCCTCGGAACGGATACGCTGGGCTTCCTGCTGGCGCGCGGTCCGCATGCGCTCGAAGACCCGCTCGGAGTTGTCCTGGGGCAGGTCGGCACGGCGGATGCGCACATCGATGATGTCGACACCGTTCTCGCGCATGTCCCCGTTCACATTGCGCTGGATGGTCTCCATCAGCTTGACACGCTGGCCGGAAATGATCTCGGTGCTTTCGACCTCACCGAGGGCCTCGCGAATGGCGGATTCGGTGAAACGGTTGAGCTGTGCCGCTGCGCCGCCCTGGGTGCGCAGGCGCTGGTAGAACTGCAGCGGGTTAGAGATGCGCCAGCGCACGAAGGCATCCACCAGAAGGATTTCCTGATCCTGCGCGATCACCCGGATGTTCGGAATGTCAAGACCGATATTGCGCTTCTCCAGCAGGACGACATTCTGCACGAAGGGCAGCTTGAAGTAGAGGCCGGCATCGCCCTCATCGAGGTCGAGCACACTGCGCAGGCGGTCGGCCTCGGCCGATTCCACCTCTTCCTCGTCGGCCACGTCCGGTGTGGTCACCGATTCCTGGACGGCGGCATTGCGGATCTGCTGCACCTGGCCGAGTTGCAGGACAATGGCCTGCTTGTCCTGTGGGACGATGTAGACCGATTGGGAGATCAGCACCACGGCGGCGAT
>CAZXWB010000175.1:0-4249 GCA_964644395.1 uncultured Hyphomonadaceae bacterium
TCTTCGCCATCGGATCCATCATCGCCAAGCCGCGCGACCTGCCGCCACTGCCGACCCCAACCGAAGCGCTGATCTTGCAGTCGCCGCCAGAGCAGGAGAGCGAGATTCGCGCCCTCCGCATGGAGAAGCCCCGGCCTGTCATTGCCGAGCCTGCGCCACAGGTGGCTGAAGGGGTTGAAGGCGCCCCGCAAATCAATCGCGCCGCGCGCAATGCCATCCGCGAGGCCGTCACCCAGGACGTGCTCCTGCCGCGCAACCTGCCGATCGAGCAGGAGCGGATGGCGCGACGGGCGATGCCCACGCAGCGGGCCATTGCCGTGCAGACCGATGCGCGCGGCGTGATGCTCGAAAAGATGAGCCAGTACGGCCTGGCCGGCCAGGTGGAGCTCAACCGCACCGGCCAGATGGTGCTCCAGATCGGCACGGACGGGGCCGACCCCACGCAGCTTTCGCGGACGCCGCGCATCGAAAGACCCGAGCCGATCAACACCCTCTTCTCCAGGGAAGGTGCGCGCCTGCCGAACCTTCCGCGCATGGCGCTGAATGCAGACTGGGCGTGTCCAACCGAGATTGACCCGGCCTATATGCGCGCCAATCCGGTGCTCGCCACAGACTGCCTCGTGAAGGAACTGCGCGAGACGGGCCAGTTCGAATATGTCGAGAAGGATTTCATCTTCGAGCACCAGTTCATCCGCCGCCCGCGCGACGAGCCGCCATTGAGGATCGCGGTGCAGCCCAATGACCCGCTCTGGTCGCTCCAGTGGCACTTCTTCAACAATGGCGAGGGCGAGGGCCAGTCCCCTGGCGGGGCGGGCTTTGTCGATTTCTGGACCGACCAGGAGACAACGGGTTCGCGCGACGTGGTGGTCGCCGTGGTCGATACAGGTCTCGACATGGACCATCCCGACATCGTTTCGTCCCTGAATGTCGCGCCGGGCTGGGACATGGTTTCCGATCCGCGCATGGGCAATGATGGCGATGGACGCGATCCCGATGCCGATGACCCCGGCGACCTTTGCGATCCCACCTCGCCCTTCGCCGAGGACAGCTATCACGGCACCCATGTCGCCGGCACGGTGGGCGCAGGCCTCAGCAACAATGGCGCAGGCGTGGCCGGCGGAGCGTGGAACGTCAAGATCGTTCCGGTGCGCGCGCTGGGCAGATGCGGCGGCCGCCTCACCGACATCAATGATGGCATCCGCTGGGCGGGTGGCCTTGTCCCGGCCTTCGATGCGGAGGGCAACGAGGTCTGGAACGAGAACCCCGCCGACATCATCAACCTCTCCATAGGCCTCTTCGAGTTCTGCCCTGCCTCGCTGCAGGAAGCGATCAATGCCGTGACCGAGCGCGGCGCCGTGGTCGTCTCGGCGGCCGGCAATGCCCGGGTCGACACCCGCTTCTACAGCCCCGGCGGCTGCCAGAATGTCATCTCCGTTGCCGCTGGGGATGCGCGCGGGCAGATCACGCCCTATTCCAATTATGGCGACGAGGTGGACGTGCTCGCGCCCGGCGGCGACCTTGGGCGCGACGACAATGGCGATGGCCGCCCCGATGGCATCCTGTCCACGCGACTTGCCACCAACTGCTTCGACCCGGTGACCGGCGATCCCGTGGACACCTGCTTTTATGCCTTCGAGCAGGGCACGAGCATGGCCGCGCCCCACGTCTCGGCGGCCCTGGCCCTGATCAAGTCAACCGACCCGGAACTCGTCGGTGGGTCGCTGGCCGATGCATTGCTTGCAGCACTCGCCCCCCGGGAGGTGGAACAATGTGCCGGTCCGTGCAATGAGTATCCCGGTGCGCAGCCGAGCCTCGATGACCCGGAGCTCTGCCTGCGGCCGTGCGGCGGGGGCCTCCTGGACCTCAGCCGCGTGGAACTGGACAGATAGGAGACCGGAGGGCGATGGCGTTGGTCATGTCTTCAGGCATGCATTTCGGCGGGCTGCTGGGCGGGGGTGGCCTGGCCGTTGTTGCGGCGGGCTGTGCTTACCTGCAGGCCCAGCAGCCCAATGCGGCCTGGCCTCTGCCCATGGGTGCCACCGCCGGCATGGAGCGCCCGTCACAGCCATCCGACGCCGGGACCGAAACCGCGTCGGCACCGGACACGGCGAGCTCCGCGCCTGCCGTGCCCAGTGCGAAACCGGCAGCTTTGCCGCCAACATCCCTGGCGGGCGAACCGGACATCATTGCCTCCAGCGCGCCGCCCACCTTCACCGAACCTGCCGCCATCCAACCCGCCAGGCAGCCGCAGGGCGAGGTCGCGGCTGACGGCGCAACACAGCCGGCCACCTTCATCGTGAAGTTCAAGGAGAACGACGCCGTTGACGAGGTGATCGCGAACTGGCGCCGCGACAGGCCGGCCGCCCGCGCCGCCTTTGCCGGCTGGGCTGAAGGCGATCCCCTGTTCTCGAACATGCAAGTCGTGGGCTGCTCCTATAGCGGCGAACTGATCCTGGAAACCGAAGTCCCGGCAGGCCCCGCCGCAGCGCGCACAGGCGTGGCCCGGCTGATCGGGGAAATTCGCGCCCATGATGCGGTGGCTTATGCCGATCCCGATTTCATTGCCCAGCCGGGCCAGGGGGAGAACAGGTAAATGGTTCTGAGACTGATGCTTATGGCTTCCTGGCTGGCCTTCGTGGCGGCCTGCTCGGAGCAGATTGGCGAGGAGGCGGCCCTGCCGGAGGCGCCGCCCGCCGAGACCGGGCCGGCAAGCGAGACCGAGGCCGAACCCTTCGAGCTGCCAGCGCGCCCGGCCACGGTTCGCAGCGAGGCCCGGATCGACTGGCAGACGGCCCGCACGGACCTGGCATTGACCCCGGGCACGGTCATGCCGGAGGGCTTCCAGATCCAGTCAGGCGAACAAGCCCCGCCGGTGCCGGTGCTCCTGCCGACGGGGCTGGCGACCACGGCTGGCACGAATGGGGGCGCGCACTTCGTGCCCCTGCCCGATGGATACTTGGCGACTTATCCCGGCGTGGATTATGACATCACCGTTTCGGGCACCAATGAGGTGTTCGACGCGGCGCCCGGGCTCGGCGACGGCATTGCCGAGCTCAGCTATGTCAGCACGGTGGATGGTGCCATGGTCAGTTTCACCCGTTATGGCGCAGGATATGTCGTGGAATTTGTCTGCAAGGGCACGAGCGGCGCTGATGGCGGCGCCTGCATTTCCGAGGATGTCGCCACCCAGCTCGCCCAATCCCTGATCATTGCCGGGTCACGTTGATGAAACCGGGACTGGTCCTTGCGGCATTCCTGGCCGGCTGCGCCCTGGCGGCCTGCGATGCGGTGCGTTATCCCGGAGATGGTGGAGAGCCGCCACAGCCGCCAGAGACGCGCGATCCCGATGCACCGCCTCCGCCGCCCCCCACTGAGCCTGTGACAGACCCTTATGGCATCGGGGAAGAGGCCGGCACGCCCGATCCCGAACCGGTCAGCGGCGATGCGGGCGGCGACGCCGACCCGGGGATTGACGGACCAGAGTCGGACGAGCCCGAGCCGCCTGAATTCGAGTTCTCTTACTTCGCGCCGGGGGCTCTCGTGCCGGGGTCTGGCACGGGCACGCCGCAACAGATTGTCCACGCGCCGGGGATCACCTTTCCCATCCGCACCGCGCCGGCCTATCTCCAGTCCATGGTCTGGGGTTTTGGCGGTGTTGTCGGGGGCGGTGACGAATGCGACCCGCGCAACTACACCTATCCCTGGCGCGACAATTTCTGCGAGACGCGCAGTTCCAACCGCAATTCGCCCTTCTGCCCGGTCAGCCGGATTCACCTGGGCCAGGATATCCGCGTGGGCACACCAAGCGAATGCCAGATCCTGCGCGGCATGCCCGAGGATGACCGCATGCTCCATGAAGTGGTGGCTGTGGAGGATGGAATTGTCTATGAAATCGGGACCTACACGGTGAAGCTTCGCGCCGGCGGACGGATTTATCGCTACATGCACCTGAACATGGATGCACTTCAGGTCGAGGCCGGCGACAGCGTGCTGGCCGGCGATGTGCTCGGCTATGTGTCCAAGGATTTTGGCGGCACCCCCACCACCTTCCACCTGCATTTCGAGATCATCCAGAACACCGAGGAATTCGGCTGGGTGCATGTGCCGCCTTATCTCTCACTGGTCGAAGCCTATGAGCGCCGCGAAGGCGGGCCGGGCGAACTCATCGATACGGCCGTGGCCACTGCGGCAGCGCCGGTCTTTCCTCCTGCGGACCTGATCATCATCGAATAGCGGGCCGGGGATAAAC
>CAZXWB010000176.1:0-4209 GCA_964644395.1 uncultured Hyphomonadaceae bacterium
GGCCCGCCGGCTTTTGACCGGGAAACCTGGCTCGCCCTCCTCCTGCCCGCCTTCCTCATCGCGCTCATCGGCTTTGTGGAGTCGGTCTCGGTGGCCCAGACACTCGCCGCCAAGCGCCGCCAGCGCGTCGATCCGAACCAGGAGCTGATCGGCCTTGGTGCCGCCAGTCTGTCCGCCGGCCTGTCCTCGGGCTATCCCGTCACCGGTGGCCTTGCCCGTTCAGCGGTGAATTTCGACGCCGGCGCGGAGACGCCCGCCGCCGGTGCCTTCACGGCCGTCGGCATTCTGCTGGCGACGCTCTTCCTGACACCCTTCCTCTTCCACCTGCCCCAGGCCGTACTCGCCGCGACCATCATCGTGGCGGTGCTCTCGCTCGTCGACATTCCGGCGATCCGGCGCACCTGGACCTACTCCAGGACCGACTTCGCCGCCATGATGGGAACCATCCTCGTCACGCTGCTGTTCGGCGTAGAGCTCGGCGTGACCACGGGCGTCGTCCTGTCACTGCTCCTGCACCTCTACAACACCTCGCGTCCGCATTTCGCGATTGTCGGCCAGGTGCCGGGCACCCACCATTTCCGCAATGTGAACCGGCATGCCGTGGTCACATCCGACTGCGTGCTCACCATCCGGATCGATGAGAGCCTCTATTTTGCCAATGCACGCTTCCTTGAGGACACCGTCTACGACATCCTGGCCAACCGGCCCGACCTGAAGCACATCATTCTCATGTGCCCGGCGGTGAACCATATCGATGCCAGCGCGCTGGAAAGCCTCGAGGCGATCAATCACCGCCTTAAGGATGCCGGCGTCACCCTGCACCTTTCGGAGGTGAAGGGGCCGGTGACCGACCGGCTGAGGCGTACCCATTTCCTCGATGAGCTGACCGGCAAGGTCTATCTGCACCAGTACGAGGCGATCCAGGACCTCGACGCCGACTGCGCCAGTTCAGCGCTTGCGCGGGAAGCCCCGACCACGCAGCCCGGATCATCACCGGCGCCTTCGAAGGTGCTGGCGGGCGTCGAGCCCATGTAAAGCCCGTAGCTGCCCGCCCCCACCGGCTGAGGAGAGGCCATGAAAATCATCGTCACCGGTCTTGCGGCCCTCGGGCTCGGCGTTCTCATCGGCGCAGGCGCCGTGCAGCTGCTTGGCGGGCCTTCGCAGGCACAGCCACCGGCGACGGACGCATCCGGGACCGCCGCGCCCGGTCTCGACGAGCGGATCGCCATTCCCCTCCTGCCGGACGAAAGGCTGCATGTGCGCGGCGAGATGCTGAAATTCCTGAATGGCGTTCAGGCGATTTCCGATGCGACCCTGAGGCAGGACCGCGAAACCATCGGCGATGTCGCGGGATCGCTGCGCCGCGGGGACGGTTCCGGGCGCAGCATCCGGCAGAAGGTGCCCGATGGCTTCCGGGAGATCAGCCGTGGACTGCGCAGGGATTTCGGAACGATCGCGGATATGGCCGACACCGCCAGCATGCCGGAAATCCAGCGTGCGCTGACCGACAGTCTCAACCGGTGCTCAGCCTGCCATGGCACCTATCACGCGGTGACGGAAACGCCGGTGACGGGCGATCAGCCCTGAGTCTGTCCTGCCGCCTCAGTCGGCGCCAGTCGTTCCAGCAACACCGCGCCATGATCGACCAGTTCAGCCAGCGTCACCTTGTCCAGCTCGGCGAAGAATGCCTTGAGCGCGCTGCGGAACAGAAGCGACAGCTTGCACACGCCGATGAGCGGGCAGGTGTTCGTGCTGGCATTGAAACACTCGACGAATTCGTCCTGGCCTTCGGTGTGGCGCACGACCTCACCAACAATGATGTCCTGCGGCGCCCTGGCCAGCCTTATGCCACCGGTCCGGCCCCGGACGTTTTCGAGATAGCCAAGCTGGCCGAGCTGTCGGGCCGCCTTCAGCAGATGGGTCCGGGAAATGCCATAGGCATGGGCCACGTCCTGTACCCGCACGAGCCTTCCGGGGTGCAGGGCACAGTACATCAGTGTGCGCAGCGCGTAATTTGTGTAGGCCGTCAGTCGCACAGGGAGAACTCCGCTTGCTGTCCGTTTGCCGGTCGTCGTCTGAGCAGGCAAGTGACAGGCTGCCGGCCACGAATGGGGCCGATGTCATCAAAATGTCAAATCGGCGCAGGGAACCGGATGGCCCGTACCGTTTTCATTCTTGTGAGCGGCGCCTGATCGGTGCGACATTGCGGCTGGAGGTACATGCTTGTTCTTCAGTCCATTCCCTATATGTGTGATGACAGATTACACTTTACAGAAGCATGACTTCCGAGCAGCCCTTAGGAGGCCCTTGAGATGGAGTTTTTCGACGCCGTCATTCTCGCCCGGTTCCAGTTCGCCTTTACCGTGGCGTTCCACATCATCTTCCCGGCCTTCTCCATTGGCCTGGCGAGTTTCCTGCTGGTCCTCGAGGTGCAGTGGCTGCGCACGGGCAAGGCGGTCTATCTCAACCTGTTCAAGTTCTGGATGAAGATCTTCGCCGTCGCCTTCGGCATGGGCGTGGTCTCAGGCATTGTCATGTCCTACCAGTTCGGCACCAACTGGTCGGTCTTTTCCGACAAGACCGGACCCATCCTCGGCCCGCTCATGGCGTATGAGGTGCTCACGGCCTTCTTCCTCGAAGCCGGTTTCCTTGGTGTCATGCTCTTCGGCATGGGCCGGGTCTCGAAATCGCTCCACCTCGTCGCCACCGCCATGGTCGCCTTCGGCACGCTGCTGTCGGCGACATGGATCCTGTCGGTGAACTCCTGGATGCAGACGCCGGCGGGCTTCAGCATCAATGAAGCCGGGCAGTTCGTGCCCGAGGACTGGCTCGCCATTGTCTTCAATCCGAGCTTCCCCTACCGGCTCGTGCACATGGTGCTGGCGGCCTATCTGACCACAGCTTTCGTCGTCGGAGCGGTTGGCGCCTACCACCTGCTCAAGGACCGTACCAATTTCGAAGCGCGCAAGATGTTTTCCATGGCGATGTGGATGGCCGCCATCGTCGCGCCGATCCAGGTCGTGGCCGGGGACTTTCACGGCCTCAACACGCTGGAGCACCAGCCCGCCAAGGTGATGGCCATGGAGGGCCACTACCAGTCCTATCCCGACGGTGCGCCGCTCTACCTGTTCGGCATTCCGGATGAGGAAAACCAGGAACTCGACCATGCCATCGGCATTCCGAAGCTCTCCTCGCTCATCCTGCACCATGACCTGAACCACCCGGTGGAAGGCCTGGACACGATCCCGGACGCTGAACAGCCGCCCGTGGCCATCGTCTTCTGGAGCTTCCGCATCATGATCGCGATCGGCATGCTGATGGTGCTGGTGGGCGTGGTAAGCCTCTGGCTGCGCTGGCGGCGCAGGCTCTATGACGCACCCATTTTCCACAAGGCGGCCATTGCCATGGGACCATCGGGCTTTGTCGCCGTCCTTGCCGGCTGGATCACCACGGAGGTCGGTCGACAGCCCTATACCGTCTATGGCGAACTCCTGACGGTGGACTCCATCGCCCCCGTCGGCGCGCCGGCCGTAGCCGCCTCGCTCATTGCCTTCATCATCGTTTACTTCACCGTCTTCGGCATCGGCACCTGGTACCTGCTGAAGATGATGAAGGACGGTCCGAAGGACGCCGACCCGCAGGAGGGCAAGCCTATCCGCACCGCCGGCACCACGCCCGCGGCAGGTATCAAGCCCGACGCCATCCCGGCCGAGTAAGGAGGAAACCGATGTTCGATCTTCCCACCATCTGGGCCGGCCTGCTGGCACTGGCCATCTTCATCTATGTCGTCCTGGACGGCTTCGATCTCGGCATCGGCATCCTGTTTCCCTTCGTGGAGGGCAAGGCCCAGAAGGATCTCGCCATGAACTCCGTCGCGCCCATCTGGGACGGCAACGAGACCTGGCTGATCCTCGGTGGTGGCGGCCTGTTCGCCGCCTTTCCGCTCGCCTATGCCATCGTGATGCCGGCGCTCTATGCGCCCTTCATCATCATGATCCTGGCGCTGGTCTTCAGGGGTGTTGCCTTCGAGTATCGCTGGCGCGACCCGGCACATGAGCGCATCTGGGACCGCAGCTTCCATCTCGGCTCGCTACTGGCGACCTTCTGCCAGGGCATTGTGCTGGGCGCCTTCGTGCAGGGCATCGAGGTGGAGGGCCGCGCCTATGCCGGTGGCTGGTGGGACTGGCTCACGCCCTTCACGCTGATGAC
>CAZXWB010000177.1:0-4202 GCA_964644395.1 uncultured Hyphomonadaceae bacterium
GGATGGCGCAACGCATCTCGAGGCCCGGCGGAATGGTGGAGGCTGTGGTGATGTCGCCGGCCCGGCCGAGATCCTCGGCGAGCGCCAGGCGGACAATGGGATCGAGGATGATGGCGGGCAGGGGCGGCGGTGTCATGGCGTTTTCAGGGTCTCGGTCAGCATTACCGGGCTTTCGCCGATAAAGCTGCGTTCGGCAAGCGGCCCCGCGTCGGGAAAGTCACTGCGATAGTGACCGCCGCGGCTTTCCTCCCGGGCGCGGGCGCTGGCACACATCAAGGTCGCAGCCACCAATTCGCGCGACCAGCCATGGACACTGGCGAGGGCGGCGATCCCGTCATCGAGGCGCTCAAGGCCATCTGCGTCCCGGACCACGCCGCAGAGATCGGCCATGTCCCGGCGCAGCGCGCTCAGGCTGTCCTCGGGCAATTCGGGGAAGAGCTCCGCGGTGCCTTCGCTGCCCTTTCCTGCAAGTTCGCCCTCCCGCAGGCGGCGCGAGATGCGCTCGGCGAAGACGCATGCCTCAAGCAGCGAATTGGAGGCAAGCCGGTTGGCCCCATGGGCGCCGGTGGCGGCGCATTCCCCGCAGGCCGAAAGGCCCGGCACGCTGGTCGCGCCCCAGAGGTCGGTGACAATGCCACCCATATGGTAGTGCGCCGCCGGCGCCACGGGGATGAGGTCGGTGCGCGGATCAATGCCCGCTGCTTGGCAGGCCGCAAACACGGTGGGAAACGCCTCCGGGAATTCCGCACCAATCGCGTCGCGCGCATCAAGGCAGGCTGTCCGGCCCTCGGCGCGTTCGCAGTGGATCGCCCGGGCGACCACATCGCGCGGGGCCAGTTCGCCTTCGGGATGGTAGCGTGCCATGAAGGGCGTTCCGTCGGCATCGACCAGACGCGCGCCTTCCCCGCGCAGGGCTTCGGTGGCCAGCGGCGCCGGGTCGCGACCGATATCGATGGCGGTGGGGTGGAACTGCACGAATTCCAGGTCGGCCAATGCCGCGCCAATGCCGTGGGCCATGGCGAGGGCATCGCCGCGCGCCGATTTCGGATTGGTGGTGACACGGTAGAGCCCGCCCGTGCCGCCGGTGCAGAGAACGGTCTCGCGCGCCGCGATCGGGCGACGCGCTCCGTCGCGGTCTTCGGCGATGATGCCGCCGCAGCCCTTTCCCGCATCGATGAGCGCAACCGCCTTCACACCGGAGATCACCTCGACATGGCCGGCGGCCTGCACCGCATCCACCAGCGCCTCCATGATTGCCCGGCCGGCCAGGTCCCCGGCGACACGCGCCACGCGGGGATGGGAGTGGGCGGCTTCGAGCGACAGCGCCAGGGCGCCTTCCGGTGTGCGGTCGAAGGGCACGCCGAGGCGGATCAGGTCCTGCACCCTTGCCGGCCCTTCCTCCGCGATCATCCTGGCGATGACCGGGTCAACCAGCCCGGAACCGGCCGCCACCGTGTCGGCGGCGTGGGCTTCGGGGGAATCGGTGGGGGCAAGCGCGGCAGCCAGCCCGCCCTGGGCCCAGGCCGAACTGGCCGCCTTGCCCAGGGGTGCAGGAGAGATGACGCGCACCGGGCGTGGCGCGAGGTTCAGGGCCAGGAACAGGCCGGCCAGCCCCGCACCGACGATCAGCACGTCCTCCCGCGCGCCGGGCGCGGCCAGTCCTGTGAGCCTGTCTGCCATGTCAGCCGATGGGAAGGCCGTCGGGGCGCTCGAACACCACCGGTGCACGCCATTGCCGGTCGAACCAGTCGCCGGTCATGCGGTTCGGGCCGATCGTGTCGAGGTCGAATTCGTCGGCCATGTAGTTGCCGACCTCCGGGTGCCAGTCGGTCAGCGAGCCGTCCACGCGCGAGCGGATCAGCACCATGCCGCCAGCCTCCACCACGGCGCAGGACTGTTCCATGCTGAGCGGCATCTGGTCGGCATCGAACCAGTCGCATTCCTCCTGGCTGGTGAATTCGCAGCTGCGCTCCCCGGCGCTGGTGGATTTCGGCCCGATCACCATGCGGCCCGTGATCACGCAGCCCTTGCTCTCGATTTCCGTGCGGAAGTCCCAGAGCCCGGCAATGTCCTCGGCGAAGGCCGGGGCCGGGAGCAGGAAGAGCGCGAGGGCGGCGAGCAGGCGTGTCATGAAATGCCTTCCAGGGAGCGGGTGAAAATGGCGCGGTAGGTGGAGGCGCTGACCAGCGCGCCGACCATGCGATTGTCGGACTGGATGGTGAGCGCGAAATTGTCGGGATAGTAGAAGGGCGTCGGCTCGCCCTCGATGAATTCCTCGATGGTGGACTGGATGGAGAGCTGGTCGCCCGTGCGCACCGCCCGGCAGGACTGGCGCACGGTGAACCGGATTGCCTCGCCGCAGATCTGTTTCGCCGTCAGCTCGCAGCCATAACGCGACTTGTCCTCGGTGGGGCTGAGTACGGCGACGCCGGAAAAGGTGCAGGCCTCACCGACATTGGCGGTAAAGGTCCAGGAGCCGGTGATGTCGCTGGCGAAGGCGGCGCCACTGAAGGCGAGGGCGGACAGGAGGGCGGCGAGCGGCTTCAGCATCAGCCGATGCCGTCGAGATTGCGGATGAACTCCACAGGGGCGGTCGCCGCGGAGACGAGCGATCCGTACATCCGGTTCTCACTCTGCACGGTGAGGGCGAAATTGTCCGGCACATAGATCAGCCCCTCCGCCTGGGGCTTCATCTCGAGCATTTCCTCGATATAGGAGCGCACCGAGACCTGGTCGCCGAAGCGGCGCACATTGCACGACTGTACCACCACGGACTGGCCCCACATGGTGCATTTCTCGATCGCCGTCAGCTCGCAGGCATAGACGTTTTCCTCCGGCGCCGGCGACAGCACCATGGTGCCGGTCATCTGGCATTCGCCGCCGCGATAGGGCTTGGTGGTGAAGGTCCACGCCCCCAGTATATCGCTCGGATCGCCGGCATTCTCATTGGCCTGGGCGGTGTCGCCAAGGCCCGTGGCCAGCGCGGCGAGGCCTGCAAGGAGGGCGTGGCGAAAGCGTTTCATGGGCGGCGTCCTCTCATCTGGATATCGACACGTCCAACGCATTGAACACGGGCTTTCCGGCGAAAGCTAGCCGGGAATGTGTAACCGATACTGCGGCGCGGCGTCAGTGGATCACATCCACCGGGGCGCTTTTGGCCTTCACATCGAAATCCAGCGGCTTGTCGGTTTTCGGCAGCGCCAGCATGGCATCGATCGCAGCCTTGGCACGCAGGCGCACATCCTCGTCGATCTCGATCTCCGTCTCGCCTGTGATCAAAGCGTCGCGGATATTGGCGAGCGTGATGCGCTTCATGTGCGGGCAGAGATTGCAGGGGCGCACGAATTCGGTGTCCGGCGCCTCGGCAGCGACATTGTCCGACATGGAGCATTCCGTCAGCAGCACGACCTTGGCCGGGCTGCGCGCCTTCACGTAATTGGCGAGCGCCGCGGTGGAGCCGGCATAGTCGGCCGCCTGCAGAACGTCCGGCGGGCATTCCGGGTGGGCGAGGATCTGCACGCCTGGATGGGCCTCCCGCAGGACCTCGACATCCTCACGCGTGAACATCTCGTGCACCTCGCAGGCGCCGGGCCAGGTCAGGATGCGGATGCCCGTCATGGCGGCCACATTCTTCGCCAGGTACTGGTCGGGGACCAGGATCACCCGGTCGGTGTTCCATTCCCTGGCGACATGCTCCACGACCTGGACCGCATTCGACGATGTGCAGGTGATGTCGCACTCCGCCTTCACGTCGGCGGTGGTATTCACATAGGTCACGATGGGCAGTTCGGGATAACGTTCCCGGATCAGGCGGACATCCTCGGCCGTGATCGAGCTGGCAAGCGAACAGCCCGCTCGCGTGTCGGGAATGATCACGGTCTTGTCGGGGGCGAGAATCTTAGAGGTCTCGGCCATGAAGTGCACGCCGGC
Source organism: uncultured Hyphomonadaceae bacterium (assembly GCA_964644395.1). Classification (GTDB taxonomy): domain Bacteria; phylum Pseudomonadota; class Alphaproteobacteria; order Caulobacterales; family Hyphomonadaceae; genus JBGSUF01. The sequence continues at coordinate 3,931 of CAZXWB010000177.1, forward strand.
CTGGATGATCGTTCCGGCATCGGTCTCGGCGGCCTCACGGGCGAGCTGCAGGGAGTCACCCTTGAAGTCGCCGACCAGGTGGAAAATGTCCGGCGTCATGTAATTGTGCGCCAGGATCACGGCGTTCTTCTCGTGCTTGAGCATGTTGATCTCGTGCACGAGCGGCGCGATGTCCGGCCACTCCATGGGCGTGATGAAATCGGCAACTTTTTCATAGAGATGATCGGTCGCTTCGCGCACCGCGTCGGTGTAGGCGAGCGTGGACGTGTCGG
>CAZXWB010000178.1:0-4194 GCA_964644395.1 uncultured Hyphomonadaceae bacterium
GCCCGTGCCGGTGGCGGGCTCGCCGACATCGCACCGGGTATTCCGCTGGAACGGATGGCGTCGCTCGAGGATGCCTATGGCGAGCGCTGGTACCTGATCGGACAGGGCGGCACGGGCATCGGATACCTTCCGGCCCACGAGGTGATGCCCGCGGAACTGTGGCCCGGCGAACTGGGCCCGCCGCTGGAACTGGCCGTCAGCGACACCGTGGTCGATGCCGTGGAGGCGACCACCACCTGTCGCGGCCTCTATGTGCAGATGGATGGTGTGGAGCCGAAGGGCGCAAGTTTCTGCCGCGGCAGTGGTGGCGACTGGCAGGCGGAAGGTTTTGGTGAGCCTGCAATCATGCCCGTGGCGCGCAATGCCGAGCTTTGGAGCGGCGAGGGGCCGGTGCGCCTGGAACAGGCGGCGTTGTTCGCCATTCAGTCCGATGCGCCCGCCGGCGATGACGGCCGGGGCCTGGCGCTGGCGCGTACGCTGAACGCCTGGCTGAGCGATGCAGAAGCCGGCGATGAGAAAATCCTCACGCTGGGGGATGGCACCGTGGTCAGGGCACGCTTCGGCCCGCTTCGCGACGAGATGCGGTCCATGACCATTGCGCGCACGGCCGCTGTCACGCCGCTGCCGAGCGGCATGCGTTTCGAGGGCGGCTGGCTGGAGGCGCTGGAACCCACCGCGCTGCAGGCGGTGCCGGCGCGCACGGCGGGTGCGCAGCTCGGCGAACTGGCGCCCGGTGAACTGATCGCCAAGCTTGCCATGTTCGAGAGCGCCGCCGGGGGCAGCTGGTATCTGGTCGGCCTCGACGGGACGGGCCTCGGCTTCGTGCCCATGACGGTGATGGCGCTGGCCGATGCCCCGGCCGCCTCCGATCCGCGAATTGCCGGCCTGCGGATCGGCCGGATCGCGCGCGACCAGGTCCGCGCAGGCACGACCTGCCGTGACATGTCGCTCACCGTGGCACGCACCAGCCGCGCATTCTCGGGCTGCCGGGCCGCCGATGGCGGCTGGGTGCTGGAAGCCGACATGGGCGGCTGGGTCGATACGCTCCCCATGGCGCGGGCGCTGAACAAGTGATGCGCGGGGTTTGACAGGTTTCCCCGTTCGCGCAAGACGGACGGCAGAGATCCAGCCCACCAGAGCGAGGCCCGACCGCCATGAAAACCGTGAATGCTGCCCTGACCGTCCTGATCGCCGGCGCCCTGCTGGCTGCCTGCGAAGCCGGCACCAACGGTTCCTCCTCCGGCGACGTCGCTGCCAATGACGAAGCGGCGGGCACGGAAACGCCCGACGCCGCGCCCGCGCCGGAGGCCCAGAGCCTGCCCGGGCATCGCTTCGGCGCCTTCATCGAAACACCGGAACTTGATGAGGCCCGCGTTACCGCCACGGGGTCGGGGCTGGAATACATCGTGCTGGAGAGCGGCGATGGGGCCGGCTCCTCGCCCGGCGCCCGCGACTGCGTGACGGTGGATTATGAGGGCCGCCTGGCCGACACCGGCGAGACCTTTGACAGCTCCTATGAGCGCGGCCAGCCGGCGACCTTTCCTGTGGGCGGGCTGATCAGGGGCTGGACCGAGGCGCTGCAGCTCATGGTGCCGGGCGATGAGTGGGTCCTGCTCATCCCCGCTGACCTTGCCTATGGCGACAATCCGCGTCCGGGCGGCCTGATCAAGCCGGGCGACGACCTCGCCTTCCGGCTGGAAATGCACGAAGTGGTCGACCTGCCAGCGCTGGATGCCGATGACTGGGAGGCGCTGCCCGACTGGAGCGCGGAAGAGGGCGACTTCCAGACGACCGAGAGCGGTCTGAAATATGTCGTCCTCAATGCCGCCCCCGAGGAGGCCCGTTCCCCCGTGGCCAGTGACAGGGTCGTGGTGCATTATGAGGGCCGGTTTGCGGCCAGCGGCGAGACCTTCGATGCCTCCTTCCGGCGGTGTGAGCCGGCCATGTTCGGCGTCGGCCAGGTCATTCCCGGCTGGACCGAGATGCTCCAGCTCATGGGCGAGGGCGAGGAGGTGGTCGTCTGGATCCCGTCCGATCTCGCCTATGGCCGGCGCGGCAAGGGCCCGATCGGCCCCGACGAGGACCTCGTTTTCCATGTCAAGCTGCTGGACATCCTGTCGGTCAACTGAACCATGCCCGACGGGACTCCAAAGGATAACGCGCCCTTCGCGGAAACCGATGATCGCCTCGCCGGCGACGTCATCGACACCGAGATCGCCGCGCTCCACGCGCTGAAGGCCGGACTGGACGGGAGCTTTTCGAGAGCGGTCGACCTTGTTACCGCCTGCATGGGCCATGTCATAGTCTCCGGCGTCGGAAAATCGGGCCATATCGGCGCGAAGATTTCCGCCAGCCTGGCATCAACGGGCACGCCCTCATTCTTCCTCCACCCCACCGAGGCGAGCCATGGCGACCTCGGCATGGTCACCGCCAATTGCGTGATCCTGGCGCTGTCCTATTCCGGCGAGAGCCGCGAGCTGACCGATGTCCTGCGCTTCGCGAAGCGCCAGGCTGTCCCGATTATCGGCATGACACGGGCTGCGGACTCCACGCTCGGACGTTTCAGTGACGTCCTCTTGCGCCTGCCAGCGGTCGCCGAGGCCTGCCCGAACGGCCTCGCGCCGACCTCATCGACCACGATGACGCTTGCCCTGGGTGATGCCCTGACCGTTGCGGCCATGAGCCGGAAGGGCTTCAGCCGCGATGATTTCGGCAGCCGTCATCCCGGCGGAAAGCTCGGCCGGTCTCTGCAGACGGTGCGCGAATACCTGATGGGCCGGGAACAGTCGGTCCCCACCGTGGCCCGCAACGCGAAACTGTCCGACGTGGTCGTGGACATATCCAAGGGCCGCCTTGGCTGTGTGGCGGTGGTGGATGATGAAGGCGGCTTTGCCGGAATGATCACCGATGGTGACATTCGCCGCGCCATCAGCCCCGATTTCTTCAGCCGCAGCGCCGCAGACATAATGACGGCTTCACCAACCACATTCAGGCCGGAGCAGCGTATTTCCGAGGTCATCGCCACGCTCACCGAACTGCGCGTCTCCAATGCCTTCGTCCTCGACGGTGGACGACCGGTCGGTGTCCTGCACACCAAGGATCTCCTCGTCGAGGGTTACATGTAGGCCTGCCCCGGCTGCCCCCCGCCCGGCGTGCAATTCGTCACAGAAACTGACTTGCGGCGACGGCGCACTCCGCCCTAGCAGGTGATCCCGGAAGGCGGGCGGTGCAGTATCGGCCGGTTTCGGTGCAGACAAATGGCCCTGCCAGCGCCGCAAATCCGGCCAGTTAAGTCGCGACCGTCCGTCCCGGACGCGGTCACCAAGCGGAGACGTTCATGTGTGGTATTGTGGGAATTCTCGGTGCTGAGCCGGCGGTGCCGAGACTGATCGAAGCGCTCAAGCGCCTGGAGTATCGCGGTTATGACAGCGCCGGTGTGGCGACCGTGCAGGACGGCCAGCTGGAGCGCCGGCGCGCCGAGGGCAAGATCGCCGCGCTCGAGGCCGAGATCAACGCCTCGCCGCTCGTTGGCAGCGCCGGCATCGGGCACACGCGCTGGGCGACCCATGGCGCGCCGACACAGACCAACGCCCATCCCCACGGCTCGACGGGCGTCCTCGTGGTGCACAACGGGATCATCGAGAACTTCGCCGACCTGCGCCGTGAGCTCAGCGCATCAGACCACGAATTCGTCACCGAGACCGATACCGAAACCATCGCCCACCTCATTTCGGACGCGCTGAAGGACGGTGCCAGTCCGAAGGACGCCGTCGCGCGGGCTCTGCCCCGCCTGGAAGGGGCTTTTGCGATTGCCGCGCTTTTCGAAGGCGAGGACGACCTTATGATCGGTGCGCGAAAGGGCAGCCCGCTCGTGATCGGCGTCGGCGATGGTGAGCATTTCCTGGGTTCGGACGCCCTTGCGGTGGCACCGTTCACAAACCGCGTGGTGTATCTTGAGGAAGGCGACTGGTGCGTGGTCAGGCGCGCAGGGTACGAAATCTATGATGCGTCCGATACGCCTGTGACACGGCCCGTCTCCCTCGTGGAGGGTGGTGCGGTTGCCGCCGAGAAGGGCAATTACCGCCACTTCATGCTCAAGGAGATCCACGAGCAGCCCGTGACCACGGCCCGCACCGTGAGCGCCTATGTCGATGCCCTGGACCACACGGTGAAGCTGCCGGACGATGTCAGCGA
>CAZXWB010000179.1:0-4169 GCA_964644395.1 uncultured Hyphomonadaceae bacterium
GCTGGTGCCGGAGTTCCGCACCGCTCTGGACAGCGAGCGCCCGGAAGGCGTCTAGGCCGTCCCGGTTTCGGCCTCCGCGGCGTCATCCTGCAGGTGTTTCAGCGTGTACGGCGTGTTGGCAATCGCCCAGATCACTGTGATCACCATGTTGCCGAGCTTCCAGTTCGCCCAGACATCCTCGGCGTCGCGGGCACCGAAGGTCAGGCCGAGGAAGCTGTACTCCCCGGCCGGCGCCAGGGTCAGGCCGGCCAGCTTCAGCGGCTCTTCGAAGCCCGGCACATAGTAGCGCCAGAGAAACTCGTTCCAGAGCGCCATCGCGACGAAATAGAAGCCCCAGCGTATGGCGAGCGTGCGCCAGGCAAAGTCCGGGAGGGCAAAGACCTGTGAGAACATCACCTTCCAGATGTTCCGGCCCATCGCGAGCGAACCGAAGATCAGGCTCGCGAGGAAGAGCTGCTGGATGGTCGGCTTGATATAGATGAAGCTCTTTTCCTGCAGGACGATGCCGAGAATGCCGAAACCGCCGACAATGCCGGAACTGACCAGCATGAAGAGTGGTACCTTCCGGCCACGGATGAGGCGCAGGGCCACAAAACCGAAGGTGAGCACAACCAGCACGCCCGTCGCCCAGTAGAGCGCGGTGTCCCTGTTGAACAGAGCGGTATCGATTCCGGCGAGGCGCAGTCCATTGTAGACGATGACGAAGGCGATCACCGGAATGAGGTCCGACCAGAGCTGGTTGGCCTTGTCGGCGGCCTTCGCCGCGCCCGCGCCGACGCCATCGGCTTGCTTTGAAGTGTCAGTCATGCCTGTTCCTACGTGCCGGGGACGGGATCGGATCGTGTGCGGCGCGCCCGGATGAGGTCGCGCACGCCGCCGGCATCAAGCCACCAAGCCGCAGCCGCGTAAACAAGGATGCCCACACCGGCCTTCAGGGCAAGCTCCAAAAGGCCGCCGGGATTGGGCAGCCACCAGACGGCGGCGACCATGATCGCCGTCGCCAGGAGCACCCTGGCCGCGCTGTCCAGCGGAAGCGGCATGGCAAACAGGCCGCGGCCGCCAAGCGCCATGACGACATTGCCGACCAGATAGCTCGCCACCGTGGCATAGACCGCCCCCATCAGGCCGAGCCAGGGGATGAGAATGAGGTTCGCGGCGAGATTGAACACCGTCGGCACGAGCATGTAGAGCGCACGCTTCAGCGACTTGCGGGTGAGCTGGAAGGCCTCGGTCCAGTAATAGACCAGGAGGCCGTTGAAGAAGCCGGCCAGTGCGATCCAGGGAATCGTGCGCACCGCGCCCTCGCGCAGGCCTTCATCCACCATCACCGTCGCGAGCGGCTCGGCCACGAGTGCCACGCCCGCCGCCGCCGGGATGCCGACGAGCAGGATCACCGAAATGAGCCCGTGCGCCTCGCGCCGGGCTGCGTCGGGGCCCTCGCTTTCCCAGGCCTGCATGAGCAGCGGCGCCGCCGCCATGGCCGCCCAGGCACACAGCATCAGCACCGTCTTGTCGGCCAGGCCGTAACCGGCCGCATAGGCCCCGACCGCTTCCTCGCCTTCAAACAAGGCGAGCAGGAAACGGTCACCGGCCGAGAGCAGGATATCGAGCAAGAGCGCCATGGCGACCGGTGCCCCGAAGCGAAAGTAGCGGGCGGGATGGTCGGCGGCGAACTTCGACTCGCCTCGCGTGCGGGAGATGAGCCAGACGAACTGGACGATGGCCACCATAACGGCTGCGGCGGCGGTGCCGATGAAGGGCGCGCGGGCGGTCGGGTCGGCCAGGGCGGCGACCAGCACCCCGATGATGAAGCCGCCAAGGGTCATGCTCGTATAGACCCAGACATAGCGTTGCACCGCGCCTTCGGCCCGGTGCAGTTCGAGCGAAAGCTGGATCACCGAGCGCGCCGGTATGAACAGTGCCAGCCAGGGCAGGACCGCAAGATACCGCGGATGGTTCCAGAAAGCGCCCACCAGGGCGAGCACGACAATCGCCGTGACGCCCAGCGAGCGCGCGAGCAGCGAGACCGAACGGGCAATGTGCGCGCCCATCCGCCCCTCGGCCTGCGCGCTGCCGGCGAACCGGAAGGCGGCTGCTTCGGACCAGGTGAGCGTGGCGGTGCCGATCAGCATCTGCAGTGACAGCATCAGGGCATAGAGCCCGTAATCCTCCGGCCCGAGCAGGCGCGTGAAGGCGTAGACATTGCCAAAGCCCACCAGCAACATGGTGAGATGGACCGGGGCGTAGCCGGCAAGGTATCTGAGCAATCCCATGGCGCCGGTGTGCACCGGGACCGGTTAGCGTCAAGTGTGCGCGGCAGGGTGTAATCTCGCAGAGACGCGACGGGCGCGGATCCGGCCCGGGCGCGCTGCGGCGATTGTCGCCGGGCGCAATTCCGCCTAAGCCAGCCCGATATTCGCAAGCGGCACGGGACCGGCGAGCCATGAAGGCGCTCTTCATCATCGATCCTCTGGAGGGGCTGAAGCCCTACAAGGACACCAGCATCGACCTGATGGTCGAAGCCCGCCAGCGCGGGCACGAGGTGTTCTGGTGCGGACCGGAAGACATCTCCGCTGGCAGCGACGGCGTGTCCGCCTTCGCCCGCGCCCTGGCGCTCGATGCCGCGATCCTTGAGCACAAGACGATGGACACCGCGAGCTGGACGTCCGGTCCGCCGGAGGAAACCGCGCTTGAAGGTTTCGGCGCGATCTTCATCCGGCCCGATCCGCCCTTCGACCAGCGTTACCTGTCGCTTTCGCTGCTGCTGGACCCGCTGAAGGACCGTGTCCTGTTCGTGAACCGGCCCGATGCCCTGCGCCTGATCTCGGAAAAGCTCTCCGCACTCAATTTCCCGCTGGCCATTCCCCGCTCCCTGGTGAGCTACCGGGCCGGGGCGCTGAAAGCGTTCGCGAAGGGGTTCGACAGGGTCGTCCTGAAACCGTGCTACCTTGCCAGCGGGAACGGGATTGTTGTCTCCGCCGCCGATGACCCGGCCTTCGAGACCCATGTCGCCAACATTCTCGCCGCCGAACCGAAGGGTCCTGTCATTGCCCAGGAATTCCTGCCCGAAGTGAGCCAGGGCGACACGCGGGTCATGGTGGTGGACGGCGAGGTCGTCGGCGCGGTCGGGCGCAAGCCGGCGGAGGGAGAATTCCGCGCCAATATTGCCGCGGGCGGGTCCTCCATTGCCGCCGAACTCACGACGGGCCAGCGCGCCGCGGCCACGGAAGTCGGCCAGGTGCTGAAGGCCCATGGCGTGCTGTTCGGCGGGCTCGATTTCATCGGCGACAAGCTGATCGAGATCAATGTGACCTCACCGACACTGGTCCAGGAGCTGCGCCGTCTCGGCGGGCCGGACGTGTCGAAACTCATCTGGGACAAGATCGAAGAAAGGGCGTGAACGCCATGACGAACCATTTGCACAAGGGCGACCTGCCCGACGGCCTCGACCTCGGCGCCATTGTCGCCGTGGACACCGAGGCCATGGGCCTAAACCCCCATCGCGACCGGCTCTGCGTGGTGCAGCTCTCATCCGGTGATGGCAATGCCCATATCGTGCAGCTGGATTCCGAGACGTTCGATGCACCGAACCTGTCTCGCTTGTTGACCGATCCCAATGTCATCAAGATCTTCCACTATGCCCGCTTCGATGTCGGCATGATGGCGAAATGGCTCGACATTGTCTGCGCGCCGGTCTGGTGCACCAAGATCGCCTCGAAACTCGCGCGCACTTATACCGACCGGCATGGGCTGAAGGATCTTCTGCGCGAGATGCTCGGCGTGGACATTTCCAAGGCCCAGCAGAGCTCCGACTGGGGCGCTGAGGAACTCACCGAGGCCCAGCTCAGCTACGCCGCCACAGATGTGCTCTACCTGCACAGGCTGCGCGAGGGCCTGATCGACATGCTCGAGCGTGAGGGGCGCCTGGCCTTGGCCGAGGCCAGTTTCGACTTCCTGCCCGTGCGCGCGGTGCTCGACCTCGAGGGCTGGGCCGACACCGACATCTTCGCCCATTCCTGAGTGGTGCGCCGCGCGACTGTCCGCACGGCCCTTGGATATTCCGGGAGGTAGATGGTTGCTGTGACGTGCCTCCCCGGTGCACGCCGGGGCCCAGGGCAATGAGTGGAGAGACGGGCGCAAGGGATGCGTGTCTTCCGAACGGTCGGTCG
>CAZXWB010000180.1:0-4151 GCA_964644395.1 uncultured Hyphomonadaceae bacterium
CATGCGCGCCCGCATGGCAAAGGGGCAACGCCGGAAGGACCAGAGCACGGGCAAGCCCGTCATGGCCGCTTCGGCCCGATATGTGCCTCGCCGCGTGCCGCCGCCAGTTCGGTCTGCCGCTGGCGCTCGGCGAAGCGGGCGCGGTGTTCCTCTGAGAATTCATTACGGCAGGCCGGGCAGGACACGCCCTCGACATAAAGCGGCGAGGCTTTCTGGTCCTGCGAGACCGGCCGGCGGCAGGCATGGCAGATGTCGTGGGTGCCGGGCTTCAGGCCGTGTCCGACGGACACGCGATGATCGAAGACGAAACACTCCCCGCGCCACAGGCTCTGGTCCTCCGGTACCGTCTCCAGGTATTTCAGGATCCCGCCCTTCAGGTGCACCACCTCCTCGACGCCTTGCGCGCGCAGGAAGGCCGTGGATTTCTCGCAACGGATGCCGCCGGTGCAGAACATGGCCACGCGCCGGAAGCGGTTCTCCGCCCGGAACCGGCGAAACCACTCCGGAAACGCGCCAAAGGAGGCGGTTTTCGGGTCGATGGCGCCCTCGAAGCTGCCAATCGCCACCTCATAATCATTGCGCGTGTCGATGACGACGGTCTCCGGATCACTGATCACGGCGTTCCACTCTTCAGGGGCGATGTAGCGCTCATGGCTCGCCTTAGGGTCGATGCCTTCCACGCCCAGCGTCACGATTTCCCTTTTCAGGCGCACCTTCATGCGGTGAAAGGGCATGTCGGGGGCCCGGGATTCCTTCAACTCCAGGTCGGCAAATCCGGGCAGGGCGCGGATATGGCCGAGCACCGCATCCACGCCGGCGCGCGTGCCGGCAATCGTGCCGTTCACGCCCTCCGGCGCGAGCAGGATCGTGCCGCGAATGCCGGCCGCGTCGCTGGCGGCCTGCAAGGGTGCGCGCGCGGCCTCGAAACCGTCAAACCGGGCGAATTTGTAGAAGGCCGCGATGGTGATCATCACCCTCTTTTCGGGGCATCAGCCGCCGATTTCAAGCGCGCGGGCTACAGCCCGCCCATCTCCTGCAGGATCTCGGTGGCCAGGCAGATTTCCGGATCCCTGAGCGCAGGCATGGAGAGCGTGGAGAACTGTTCGGTCTCCGCCATCGCCCACCAGGCAATCGCGGCGTCCACATTGTTCAGCCCGATCTCCGCCAGTCCCCGCGAGACGCGGTTGCAGAGCTGGCGCGCCTCCTCCTTCGCCATCATTGTCGAGCCCATCTCGGCGGCATCGTTCAGCGCGGTGATACGACCGGCCACGTCGAGGCGGGCAAAGATGTAGTCGTGCACGGTGAGATCCTCGCCCACCTTGAAGGCCAGCACCGCGCCCGGATCGAGCCGGTCGAAATTCACTTCGAAGATGGTCCGCGCGCCGGTGAAGATGGAGATGACTGGTTCGTCGAGATAGACCGCCCATTCGCCCGCCACCTGCTTGTTCTCGCTGTCCTTGATGTCGTTCGATCCCGACAGGTTGAGCTGCACCATGAAGACCGGATCGGGCCGCCAGTGGCGCAGCGACAGGGCCGAAGTCGTGGTCTCCTCGATGGAGCGGCCGAACAGGTTCGACACCGAATTGTCGAGGAAGGTCGAGGCCGCCGTGATCTGCGGCGCCGTGAGCGTGGTGACCAGCGTGCTTGTCGGCGCGATCAGCGTGGCGGCGGTGTTCAGCGCACCGACCACATTGGCGCCCACATCGGCGTCGCCTTCCTCGGCCATCTTCAGCTTGAAGGTCGCATTTACCACCGAATTCGGACCGACGCGGAAATAGGGCGTGGCGAAGGTCGACAGGCTCTCATCGGTGGTCCAGGCCTCGCCCTTGGTGCTGTCGGATTCAAACGAGGATGAGAACAGGGCCGTCGAGGACGTCATGTCGGGATCGTCGATATCGAACTCGACGATGAAGGCGCGCGTCACCTTGCGCGTGCCGAAACGCCGCTCCAGCCAGCCGCGGCTCTCTTCCTTGTAGTTGCGCTTGGTGCGGGCGTCCTCGGCCACGCGGAAGTCGGCATTGCTGCCGGCATTGCCGCCCTCCACGAGGTCAGCGGAGGTGCGTGCATTCATGATGCGAAGGCGGGTGTAGCGCCCGATCATCTCCGGCCCGCCGGGCTGGAGCTGTTCGGCATAGGGCGTCTGGCCGATATCCGTGAAGGGCAGGAAGTCGATGGATTCCGGCGGCGGCGTGCCCGAGCCGCCCGGCCCCGCTTCGGTGGCTGGCAAATCTTCGAGGCCCTCGAAGTCGAACTCTTCCGGCATTTCCGAGGTCCGCCGGGTGGGTGCCGGCGCGCTGACCGGCGGCGGGGTGGAGACCACCACTTCCCCGCCGCTGTCGGCCGGTGCCTGCGTTGCGCAACCCGCCAGCGCCATGCCCCCGGCGAGGCTGCCGCCAATCCATTTCATCCGTTCCGACATGTTCCGTCCCTCCTCTACTTTTCGCCATCAGTATGAACCGGCGTTAAGACATTCGCGAGCGAAAGCCGGGGAATTCCTTGATTTTGCGCAGATTGTGACTGAAAAGCACCGCATGAGCGGCCCGTGTTTTGCAGTGCACACACTTCATGTTACAGGGTCGTCACACCATATGAAGGCTGTGGGCATTTCAGACAGACACGACGGAAAGGCAGGCCATGTTCCTCAACATGCTCAAGGGAAAACTGCACGGCGCGACCGTGACCCAGTGCGACCTGCATTATGAGGGCTCGGTCTCCATCGATACCGAGCTGCTGGACGCCTCCGGCATCCTGCCCCATGAGCGCGTGGACATCTGGAATGTCACCAATGGTGCGCGCATCCAGACCTATGCCATTGAGGCGCCACGCGGCTCCAGGACCATTGGCCTGAACGGTGCCGCGGCCCGCCATTTCGCCGTGGGCGACCAGGTGATCATCGCCGCCTTTGCCAGCGTCGAGGCCGAAAAGGCCCGCAATTACAAGCCCGACGTCGTCATTGTGAACCCGGACAACACGATCAAGCGCATGGGATAGGGTCTGAGGATGGCTTTTCAAGGCACCGAAAGCATTACAAGGCCATCTCTTCTCCGTGCCCCGTAGCATTCCCCGTCGCCACCCGGTTCATCCGGGTGGCCAAGGCCGCTGCTCTATGATTGCACTGGATCATCCGGATCATCCGGATCAGCCGGATGATGACGGACGCACCCCGCGTGGCCCGTGTCTGTGCGGACAAGCAGGGTGGTGACGCCCTCGCAACTCAGCGGCACCGTGGGAAGGCGCTTTAACGTCGCCTATTTCTCCAGTTCAAACACCACATTCACGCTCGCGCGGAAGGACAGCTCGCCGCCGGCGACCGGAGAGGGGGCGCTCTCGGTCCTATCCATCTGCATGCGGGCCTGCATCTTCATGGGCTGGGGCGAATAGCTTCCGCCCTCATTGATGGTCACGATGCGGGCAATCTCGTAGCCGGCGGCATCGGCATAGAGCTCGGCGCGCGCCACGGCATTCTCCATGGCCAGTTTGCGGGCCTCATCGCGCAGGTCGCTGTCATCCTCGACCGCAAAGTTCAGGCCGCCGAATTCATTGCCGCCGGCCTCCACCACGGTGTCGAGAATGCCGCCCAGCGCATCGAGGTCGCGCACCCGGACCGTCACCTGGTTGGAAACCTCGAAACCGACAAGGCGCGGGGCGCGGCGTTCGGGATAGTCATATTTGGGGTTGAGCGAGAAATTCGAGGTCTGGATGTCGCGCTCTTCGATGTCGGCGTCCTCCAGCACGTCGAACAGGGCGTTCATCCGTTCGGCATTTTCCGACAGCGCGTCTGCGGCCGTCTTCGCCTCGGTCCGCACGCCCGTGGTGATGTAGGCGAGGTCGGGTTCGGCGTCGACGCTGCCCTCGGCGGAAATTGAAAGCGTGGTTTCGGGCTGGATGGAGTTCGGGTGGGCGGTCATCTTGTGCTCATCGGCCAGGGCCTGGGGGACGGACAGGGTGAGAAACGCCGTGCCGGCGGCGAGGAGGGTGCGGATCGACATGGGCGAGGCTCCTGTAACTGTGGAGGAATGTTTCCATCAGAGACAATGATTGCGGCGCTGACAAGGCTGTGCCATCTGCGTAAGACTGCGGGAGCCGGTCATGCGCCCGCGCGTGGGCCTGTAGCTCAGCTGGTTAGAGCGGACCGCTCATAACGGTTTGGT
>CAZXWB010000181.1:0-4087 GCA_964644395.1 uncultured Hyphomonadaceae bacterium
GGACTTGACGAATCCTTCACAATCTCGGTTGACGTGGGCTTTTCAGGAGCTATAACACGCGACTTCGCAACGAAGCCCGACGCCTCTTGCGCCATCGGCCCATCGGCTGGCGCAAAATGCTGTTTGGCCCGTTGCCGCTGAATTTCTAATCTCGCAAGGAGCTCGGAGAGCCTTGGCCCGTATCGCTGGTGTGAACATACCGACCAACAAGCGCATTCCGATTGCGCTGACATATATCCACGGCATCGGGAATGCCAAGGCGCGTGAGATCTGCGAAAGGGTGGGCGTCGATCCCGCCCGTCGCGTGAACGAGCTCTCCGACGCCGAGGTCATCCAGATCCGTGAGACCATCGACAAGGACTACACCGTCGAGGGCGACCTGCGCCGCGAGACGGCGATGAACATTAAGCGCCTGATGGATCTCGGCTGCTATCGCGGTCTGCGCCACCGTAAGGGCCTTCCGGTCCGTGGCCAGCGCACCCACACCAATGCCCGCACCCGCAAGGGTCCCGCCAAGCCGATCGCCGGCAAGAAGAAATAGGATACGCCTGCCATGGCCCGCGATACCAAGCGCGTAGCGCGCCGCGAACGCAAGAATATTTCCTCTGGCGTCGCCCACGTGAATTCGTCCTTCAACAATACCATCATCACCATCAGCGACGCTCAGGGAAATGCAATTTCCTGGTCCTCGGCCGGCACGATGGGCTTCAAGGGGTCGCGCAAGTCGACACCCTACGCCGCGCAAGTCGCCGCCGAGGATGCTGGCAAGAAGGCCGCCGAGCATGGAATGAAGACGCTCGAAGTGAATGTGCGCGGGCCGGGTTCGGGCCGTGAGAGCGCCCTGCGTGCCCTGCAGGCAGCCGGTTTCACCATCACATCCATCCGCGATGTGACCCCGATCCCGCACAATGGCTGTCGCCCGCCGAAGCGCCGCCGCGTCTAGGGCGATCTTGTCGCCCGCCCGAAACAGTTATCCCTGAGGGAGCCTCCCACCCATGGCCGATGCCGCCGACACCGTGAACGACAAGAACTGGAAAGAGCTCATCCGTCCGAACCGGCCGGAGATTGAACATGGCTATGATGCCCAGCGCAAGGCCAAACTCATCATTGAGCCGCTGGAGCGGGGCTTCGGCACGACGCTCGGCAACGCCCTGCGCCGCGTGCTCCTGTCCTCGATCCAGGGTGCCGCGATCACAGGCGTGCAGATTGACGGCGTGGTGCACGAGTTCACCTCCATTCCCGGCGTGCGCGAGGATGTTGTCACCATCGTGCTCAACCTCAAGCAGGTTGCCATCCGCATGGTCTCCGACAGCCAGAAGCGCATGGTGCTGAAGGCCTCGGGCGGCGGCGAGGTCACCGCCGGCCAGATCGAGACGCCGGGCGATGTGGAAATCCTAAATCCCGACCTGCCAATCTGTACGCTAGATGACGATGCCGAAGTACGCATGGAGTTCACCGTGGAAAGCGGCAAGGGTTATGTCGCCGCCGACAAGAACCGGCCGGAAGACGCGCCCATCGGCTTCATTCCGGTGGATGCGATCTATTCCCCCGTACGTCGTGTTGGTTACACTATCGAGGACACCCGCGAAGGCCAGGTGCTCGACTATGACAAGCTGATCCTCGATGTGGAGACCGACGGTTCGGTCACGCCGGAGGATACGGTGGCCTACGCCGCGCGGATCCTGCAGGATCAGTTGCAGATCTTCATCACCTTCGAGGAGCCGGCCATCGAGCAGGCAGCCGAGGACGAGCCGGAACTCGGCTTTAACCCTGTGCTCCTGAAGAAGGTGGACGAGCTTGAATTGTCGGTGCGTTCGGCCAACTGCCTGAAGAACGACAATATCGTCTATATTGGCGACCTGATCCAGAAGTCCGAGGCGGAAATGCTGCGCACGCCGAATTTCGGGCGCAAGTCGCTGAACGAGATCAAGGAAGTCCTGGCCGGCCTTGGCCTGCACCTCGGCATGGAGGTGCAGAACTGGCCGCCGGAGGATATCGAGGCCCTCGCCAAGAAGCATGAGGACCTCCTCTAAGGAAGTTGGGAACCTAACCGATGCGTCACGCCCACGGACACCGCAAGCTCAACCGCACGAGCTCTCACCGCAAGGCCATGTTCGCCAATATGGCGGCCTCGCTGATCCGCCATGAGCAGATCGTGACGACGCTGCCGAAGGCCAAGGAGCTTGCGCCGATCATGGACAAGCTCGTCACCCTCGCCAAGAAGGGCGATCTCGGCTCCCGCCGCCGGGCGGTGTCGAAGATCCGCGACGAGGCGATGGCGAAGAAGCTCTTCGAGACGCTGGGCCCGCGCTATGAGGATCGCCATGGCGGTTACACCCGCGTGCTGAAAGCCGGTTTCCGCTATGGCGACAATGCCCCCATGGCGGTGATCGAATTGGTTGATCGCGACGATTCCGCCAAGGGCGCCGAGGACCGTGCCCGCCACGAGGCCGAACTGGAAGCCATGGACGAGATGTAGCCGCTACGCCTGCGCGGCGCAGCGAGAACGGGTCAGGGCGTCCCCACGGGCGCCCTTTTCTGTTGGTGCACCGGGTCATGAAACCAACGAAGCTTTCTGAAATGTCACCTGTTTCTGTCTTGATGGGCTGACGCGGGGGACAAATGTCGTCGATAACCGGACAGATGATGCAATGCCGAGGAATGCCCCGATGAAAACGGCCTCCAGTCGACTGGTCGCGATGGCCCTGCTCCTGGCGCTCGCTTTGCCGGCGATGTCGCAGATCTGGGATAGCGGAAACCCGCCGGAACGACGCGTGCCCGAATCCCAGGCCGAGGTGACCCTGTCCTACGCGCCGCTGGTGAAGCGCGCCGCGCCGGCGGTGGTCAACGTCTATACAGAGCGGATCGTGCAGCGTTCGGTTTCGCCCTTTGCTGATGATCCAGTCTTCCGGGAATTTTTCGGGCGAGGGCCGACGCGGCCCCGCGTGGAAGGCTCGCTCGGCTCCGGCGTGATCGTTGGTGACGATGGTGTGATCGTCACCAATGCCCATGTTGTGAAGGGCGCGGAATCCCTGCGCGTCGTCCTGTCGGACCGGCGGGAATTCGACGCCGAACTGGTCCTTGCCGACGAGCGTACTGATCTCGCCGTGTTGCGCATCGATGCCGAGGACGAGGCCTTGCCGACGCTCGCCTATGCCGACACGCGCGACCTGGCCGTTGGCGACCTCGTGTTGGCTATTGGCAATCCCTTCGGCGTCGGCCAGACCGTGACCTCCGGCATTGTCTCGGCCACCGCGCGCACCGATGTCGGCGTGTCGGATTATGCCTTCTTCCTGCAGACCGATGCGGCCATCAATCCCGGCAATTCCGGCGGGGCGCTGATCGACATGCAGGGCCGGCTGGTCGGCGTGAACACCGCGATCTTCTCGCGCTCCGGCGGATCAAACGGGATCGGCTTCTCCATTCCGGCGGAAATGGTACGCCGGGTCGTGGACGCGGCGGTGAATGAGGGGCGCATCGTGCGTCCCTGGCTCGGCCTCAAGGGCGAAGCGGTCACCGCCGACATGGCCGACTCCCTCGGCCTCGACCGCCCGGTGGGCGTGCTGGTGACCGAGGTCTATCCCGACGGGCCGGCCGCGCGCGCGGGCCTTCGTAGTGGCGACGTCGTGACCGCCATCGATGGCCGTGAGGTGTTCGACGAGAAGGGCCTGAAATTCATCGCCGCCACCTTCGGGACGGGGGACCGGGCCGAACTGACCTACCGGCGGGCAGGGTCTGAACGACGCGCCCGCGTCACGCTCGCCCCGCCGCCGGGTGCTACGGAGGCCGACCTCGTGCTCTTGCGCGGCGACCACCCCTTCATCGGTGCCGAAGTCGCAGAACTGTCGCCCGCCCTGGCCGAAGAACTCGGCGGGGACCCCTTCGCCAAGGGGCTGCTCGTGACCCGGATCATGCGCGGCGGCTATGCCCGGCGTTTCCTGCGCCCCGGCGACATCATCGTCGGTGTCAATGGCGAACCAGTGGAGACCCTTGGCGACTTCGAGGACGCCCTTGAACTGTCGGAGCGTCGGGGCTGGAGCGCCGCCATTGAGCGCAATGGCCGCCGGATCGAGGGGCCGATCCCGCT
>CAZXWB010000182.1:0-4080 GCA_964644395.1 uncultured Hyphomonadaceae bacterium
GAGGCGAGCACCATATAGCCGCCATAGGAGCCGCCATAGACCACGACCCGGTCGCTATCGAGATCGCCCTCACCCTCGATCCAGTCGAGCGCCGCGCCGATGTCCTCGACGCTCTCCTTGCGGTTCAGGCCGTTGTCGAGGCTGACATAGGTCTTGCCGTAGCCGCTTGAGCCGCGCACGTTCGGGACGACGACCGCGACGCCAAGCTCGCGTGCCCAGTACTGATAGGTTGTGGAGAAGCCCGGGCGCGACTGACTCTCCGGCCCGCCATGGATCGACACGATCACAGGGTGCGGGCCTTCTCCCTCCGGGCGGTAGATGAAGGCCGGAATGTCGAAACCGTCCTCATTGGGATAGGTGAAGAGCTCCGGCGCGATGAAGCCGTCGGGGTTCAGCCCGCCGGTTTCGGCCTCGGTCCAGCGGGTAAGCTCCAGGGTTTCCAGATCGAAGCTCCAGGCGTCGGCCGGGCTCGTCGCGCTGTTGAAGGTGAAACCCACCTGGGTGCCGTCGGGGCTGAACGTCGTGCCCGAGGCGATGCCCACGGGCAGTTCCGGCCCCATGCGGATCTCGCCCGTATCGAGGTCGAGCAGGCGGATCGAACCGAGCCCGCCCTCATTGATGGTGAACACCACCATGTCCTCATCCGGCGAGACATCCCAGTTGGACACGTCCCAGTCGATCTCATCTGTGTAGATCGTTGCCTCGCCGGTTTCAGCATCATAGCGCACGAGATTGCGGAATTCAGAATCCTTGTCGGTGACCGTCAGTATGTCGCCATCGGCCAGCAGGGCCGCGCCGGAATAGGCCACATCGTCATCGGGGTTGAACTCGGTGAAGTCGCCGCTTCCCACGTCGAGAATGAAGATCCGGCTCTTGGTGATGGAGATGTATTGCTGCACGGCCAGCTTCGATCCGTCGGCTGAGAAGTCGACCGGGAAGAGCGCGCCCTCGCCCTCATGGATGACTTTCAGCGAAGACGGGTCCTCCGGGTCGGCCAGCAGTATGTCCCAGTCGGGATCGGTGCCGGTGGAGCGGTACCAGGCGACATGCTCGCCATCATCGGTCCAGACCAGCGACCCGTTGCGCGAGCCGGCCTCTGTGAACTGGGTCACGTCGCCGGTTTCGGTGTCGAAATAGAAGCCCTGGTAGAACTCGTCCCCGCCGGTGTCCTTGCCGAAGACAAATCCGTCGCCATCGGGATCGGCATTCGCCCCGCCCACGGGCTCGTCATAGAAGGTCAGCTGGCGGCGCGCGCCGAGGGGCTCGGAAACCTTGTGGACCTGGCTCACCTCACCGAAGCGCGTGGAGATGAGGATTCCGCCCTCGGTCCAGTCACTGAATCCATGGCCACGAAAGTTCGAGTACTGGCGCCGCCGTTCGCTGATCTCGGCGGGGATCTCGGGAATGCCCTCCATGACGAGATTGCCCTCGGTGACGCGCTCGGCGCCCATGTCGGCCTTCTCGGTCGCCTCGGCCTCGCTGGTGCCCTGGGCGCTGGCACCGGCGATGAGGGCCAGCGCGCTCGTGGCGGTGAGTATGGATTTCAGTGTCATGCGGCATCTCCCGGAATTCTCTGTGACGTGAAGGTAGCAGCCAGCCGCAGCAGGAAAAGCCCTATCTGGTTTGCTGATCGATCCTGCTGGCGAGCCAGTCCACGGCCTGGCCGACCGTTTCCCGCGCCAGGTCGACGCGCCCGTTCGCTGCACGCATGGTCTCATCGTCGATGGCCATCAGGAGCGGTGCCAGCGCATCCTGTAACGCGCCGTCCTCAGCCGCCTGAGGCGAGAGCAGGATGAAGGCGTCATAGGGTGGCAGGCGGCCCAGCGGATCCTCCAGCAGGACCAGATCATAGGCATCGATCCGGCCATCTGTGGTGTAGGCGGTGATCACGTCCACCTCGCCGGCCCGCACCGCCTCATACATGAAAGTGGAATCCATGCCCGTGGTCTTGAGGTCCTGCAGCCCGTAGGCGTCGCGCGTGCGGGTCCATTCCGGACGGCCGAAGAATTCCGGATCGGAGGCAAGCTCCAGCCCCGAACCGGCGAGGTCTGCGATGGTCTCGAGACCGAATTCCGCCGCCGTTTCCGGCGTCACCGCGAAGGCATAGGCGTTCTCGAAGCCGAGCCGGCCAAGGGCCATCACGCCGTGCGCGTTCCAGAGCTCCGCCGTCACCTCGGCATACATGCGCGCTCGCGGCACCGGCGCCTCGCGCTTCATCACGGTGGCCCAGATCGTACCGGTATAGTCGACATAGACATCGATCTCGCCGGATTTCAGTGCGTCGAAGGCGACGGTGGAGCCGAGCCCCTCGCGCAGGGTCACCAATGCACCGTCTGCTTCGAGGCGCGCCTCGATCAGGCCGGCCAGGATGAACTGTTCGGTGAAGGTCTTGGCGCCAACAATGACCCGTCGACCCTCCAACGGCACCGCCGGTTCCGTGGCGACGACAACCGTGTCGGTGCTGCCACGGCTCGTCGTGAATGTGGTCAGAAGCGGCAGGGCGAGCAGGGCGAGGCCGACGGCGCCGAGGCCCGCGCGCAGGCGCGAACCATCCCTGGCGGCGGTCTCGAACAGGCGTATGATCTGGTCGAGCGCTATGGCAAGGCCCGCCGAGGCCAGGCAGCCAAACAGCACAGCCGCCCAGTTGCGCGTCTGAAGGCCCTGGAAGATGTAATTGCCGAAGCTCTCGGCTCCCACCGGCGTGGACAGTGTCGCGGCCCCCACCACCCAGACCGAGGCCGTGCGCAGGCCCGCCACCATGACCGGCGCGGCCAGCGGCAGTTCCACCTGCACCAGTCTCTGGCCCGGCGTCATGCCGACACCGAGTGCGGCTTCGCGCACATCGCGGTCGACGCCCTGCAGGCCGACAATCGTGTTCCTGAGGATCGGCAGCACCGAGTAGAGCGCAAGCGCGATGTAGACCGGCCAGAAACCCGTCCGCCCGCCAAGCAGGGGCACCATGAGCGCGAGCAGGGCGAGGCCCGGAATGGTCTGGATGATGCTGGCGACGCCCAGCACCGGGCCGGCGACATGCTGGCGCCGGGAGGCAAGGATGCCAAGCGGGAGGCTAAGGGCGAGGCCGGTGAGCACCGCGCTCACCGAGAGCGACATGTGGCCCATATAGCGTGAGGGAAAGACGAGCCATTCCTCGGCGAACATCGGCCTCAGCCCTCCGGTCCGTCGAAGGCCGCCAGCACTTCGCGTGCCGCGGCCCGCGGGCTTTCGACCAGGTCGCGGACAAGTGCGGTGGCCGGGTCGGAGACGAGGTCGCGGCCCGGCGCGATCTGCACGATCCGGCCCCGGTCCATCACCGCGATCCTGTCGGCCAGGCGCAGGGCCTCCGACAGGTCGTGGGTGACCATGATGGCGGAGAAGCCGATATCGCGGCGCAGCGCCTTCAGGTCATCGATCAGCCCGGACTTGGTCACCGCATCGAGGGCGGCAAAGGGCTCGTCCATTAAAACGAGATCGGGCTCGGCGGCCAGTGCGCGGGCGATGCCGACGCGCTGGGCCTGACCGCCGGAAAGCTGGTGGGGCTTGCGGCGCGCGAAGGTGGCTGGCTCCATGTTGACGCGGCGCATCTGTGCCTCGAAGGCGGCGTGGCGGCGCGCCTCGTCCCAGCCCAGCAGGCGCGGCGTGACCGTGACATTCTCCTCCACGCTCCAGTGGGGAAACAGTCCGGCCGACTGGATGATGTAGCCGATGCGCCTTCGCCAGTTCTCGGGGCTCACCTCATGAGCGGCTTCCCCGGAGAGGCGCACCTCGCCCTCATCGGGTTCGATCAGCCGGTTCATCAGGCGCAGCATGGTCGTCTTGCCGCATCCCGACGGCCCGATCAGGGCGAGTATCTCGCCGCTTTGCAGCTCGAAACTGACAGTGTCCACCGCCAGCGTCGGCCCGAAGCGTTTCGTCAGGCCAATGGCTGACAGGAGAGCCGTCTCAGCCCTCGCCAAGGTCTTCCGACAGGATGGTCATCTGGAACTGGTAGGCCGTCTCGCCCTCATCCACATCCTTGTAGATCACCGCGACGAACTCCTCGGCCAGGTAGACCTCGACGGAATCATCGGTCTGCTTGCGCGT
>CAZXWB010000183.1:0-4063 GCA_964644395.1 uncultured Hyphomonadaceae bacterium
GCACCATTCTTGTCTGATCCCGTATCGGGCTCGCGCCCTCACATGGATCGCGCTCAAGGCTGTCTTGTTTGATACCGTATCGCTGCGCTGGACGGCTCACCCCGCCGCAGCACTCTTGCGCCGGGATTTCGGCAGGGCCGGGACAGGACGCACCCGGGCCTCGAGCACACGGATCATGCGGTCGGCCACGTCCTTGCCCGTGGCCTGTTCGATGCCCTCCAGGCCGGGCGAGGAGTTCACCTCAAGCACTTTCGGGCCGCTTTCGGAGGGCAGGATGTCGACGCCGGCCACGTCGAGCCCCATGGCCCGTGTCGCGCGCAGGGCCACGGATTTTTCCTCAGCTGAGAGCCGGAAGGCGACCGCCGTGCCGCCGCGGTGCAGGTTGGAGCGGAACTCGTCGCCGGATGCCTGGCGCTTCATGGCGCCCACCACCTTGCCGCCGCAGACAAAGGCGCGGATGTCGGAGCCCTTCGCTTCGTGCACGAATTCCTGGACGAGGAAATGCGTCTGCAGGTTGCGGAAGGCGTCCACCAGGCTTTCCGCCGCCTTGCGGGTTTCTGCCAGCACCACGCCCTTGCCCTGGGTCGATGAGAGCAGCTTCACCACCAGCGGCGCCTCCCCGGCGATCTTGATCAGGTCCTTGGTGTCCTTTGGCGAGGAGGCAAACGCCGTCACGGGCATGTGCACGCCCGCGGCGGCCAGGATCTGGTGGGCCAGCAGCTTGTCGCGCGAGCGGCCAATGGCGTCGGCGCTGTTGAGCGTATAGGCGCCCATGGTCTGGAACTGGCGCAGCACCGCCATGCCGTAGAAGGTCACGCTCGCCCCGATGCGCGGGATGATGGCGTCATAGCGGGGCAGGGCGCGGCCGTCATAGTGAACCTCGGGCTTCACCGCATCGATTTTCATGTAGCAGCGCGAGGTCTGGATCGCCTCCATTACGTGGCCGTGCGCCTCGGCGGCCGCGATCAGGCGCCGTGAGGAGTAGTTGTCGGGTTCGCGGGTCAGCAGGGCGATGCGCAGGGGCCGCTTCACCGAGGCGCGTCGCGGTATGCCCGCATACGCCGCCATGGAAAGCTCCGGCTGGCAGAAGGACTCGTTCGGCGCCACCACCATGTCCTCGCCGATCGCGGAGCGGCCGAGCAGCATGCGATAGGCCATGGACTCCCGGTTGGTGAGGGTCAGCTCGATGGGCCAGCGCCGCCCGCCCATCTCGATATCGGTGCCGATGACATAGCGCAGCTCGGTCTCGCCATTTGAGGATGTCACCTCCCGCCGGTCGACCACCTTGGCCGCGCAGGTCACCTCGAAGCCCCGATCGACGGGGTCCGGGGCGATCATGAACCGGACCTGGGGATTGCTGGCCGGGCCGAAGGGCTCGATCGCCACCGCGTGCAGCGCCGATGTGCGCGCGCCGGTATCAACCTTGGCCTTGAGCGCGGGCAGGCCAAGCCCCGGCAGAGCAAGCCACTCCTCCCATCCCAGCGTGAAACGGTGTGTTGTCATGGCCCATCAGGTAATGGTTTTTGCCACCATTCCCAAGGCTTGCGTGGCCGCTTCAACGGTTTCCTCATCGCCGCCAAAGATGCCCGACAGCGCCTGAATACCGAGCACGGGCACGAGGATGAGCAGCGAAACCCATGCAAATCCGAGCACGAGGCCGAGCAGGACCAGCAGTCCGTCGCGCGCCATCAGGCCGAAGGCGGCAATCGCAATCGCGATGCCCGGCACCGTGTTCGTTGCCGGCAGGGGCACCATGATCGAGACGCAGAAGATGCAGAAGATGGCGCCGACGAGTTTCTCCGCCACGGGCGTGGCCAGGAAGGTGAGCCGCGGCGCCGTGAAATGCTCCAGCCAGCCGAACCATTTCCGCCCACCCTTGGCCATGCGGTCGAGATTGGCCTTGGAAAAGTTGCGCACTGCCAGTTTCGAGGGAAGCCAGGGCTGCTTGCGCCCCATCATCATCTGGAAGGCGAGCATCAGCATGGGGACCGCGACCACCTGCGGCACGCCGTAGAGGAAAGGCACGCTGACCGGCAGGGCGAGGATGAACAGGAAGGTACCGAAGGCGCGCTCGTCCAGCCGCTTCAGAATGGCCTGCAGCGTCATGCCCTCGGCCGGGCTGTCCGCCGCCATCGCCTCTATCGCCTGGAGCAGGTTGCGCGGCCCATGCGGGGCGCCGGGTTCAGCGGCCATGTCGGTCATGCTCAGCCGTCCTATTCGCGGAACGTCTTGGTCAGCGAGTCCGTGAGTGGTTTCGTTAGGTAAGACAAGACATTCCGGCTCTCGGTCTTCAGCATGGCGTCGACCGGCATGCCGGGGACCAGCGCGAAACGCCCGCCGAGCGGGGCCTGCGAGGGCAGCTCCACCACCACTTCATAATAGCTCATGCCGCTGTTCTCATCGACAACGGCGTCAGCCGAGACTTTCAGCACCGTGCCTTCCACCTCCGGTGTCTCGCGCATGCTGAAGGCCGAGAAGCGCAGCCGCGCGACCTGGCCTTCGGTGATCTTGTCGATGTCCTGGGGCAGGATGCGGACCGTGGCCACCAGGCGGTCGTCGCGCGGCACGATGTGCATGATCGGCTCGCCACCCTGGATAACGCCGCCGACCGTGTGGGTGCGCACGCCGAGGACGCGTCCCGAGCGCGAGGCGCGGATGTCGAGCCGGCCCAGCCGGTCAACCGCAGCCGTGCGTTCCTGCAGCAGCGAGGCGAGCTCGGTCTGGACCTCGGTGAGTTCACCGATCACCTCTTCGCGGAACCCTTCGGTCAGGCGAAGCTTCTCAAGCCGGGCCTCGCCCATCTGGACCTCGGTGGCAGCGATTTCCGAGCGCAGGCTTTCCGCGGCACCCTCCAAAGCGGAGCGTTCCCGGCGCAGGGCCAGGAGTCGCGATTTCGGCGTCAGCCCCTCGGCCTCGAGTTCCTCCAGCCCGCGGACCTCCTCATCAATGATCAGGCTTTGCTGGGATTTGGAGATGACTTCGGCCTTGAGGCCTTCCACCTTGCGCTCAAGCTGCTGGATGCGCTGGTTCAGGATGTCGACCTGGGTTGCCCGGCTCCGGGCGCGCGCCTTGAGAAGGGTGTCCTGGCTCTTCAGGGCGTCCTGCATCTCCGGCGTGCCGGTGATGGCATCGGCGCCGTTGCGCGGCGTGACATTGCGGCGGCCGTCGCGCTCGGCCTTCAGGCGCGCCTCGCGGGCGATGAGGTCGGTGAGCTGGGCATCAAGGCTTGCGAGCTGGGCCTCGATCGCCGTGCCATCAAGGCGGATCAGCAACTCGCCCGACTCCACTTCGGAGCCTTCGCTGACGAGGATCTCGGCCACGATGCCGCCTTCGAGGTGCTGAACCGCCTTGTTCTCGTTTTCCACCGTCACCGATCCCGAGGCCAGAACAGCCCCCTCGAAGGGCGCGAACACCGACCAGGCGGCCAGCCCGCCGAACACCATGAAGATTACCACCCAGCCGATGAAGAAGAATTTCATGCCGCTGCGCTTGCGCATCGGGGGCTCGGAGGCGGCCATGTCCATTTGCATCAGGTTTCTCACTTCCGGATCGGTGCGACGCGGGATTGCGGTGAATTCGGCTGCAACTGGGCCAGGACCTCGTCGCGTGGGCCCTCCAGCTTGATCCGCCCCTCGTCCAGGACGATCAGCCTGTTGCAGTGGGCAATGGCATTGGGGCGGTGGGCGATGATCACGACGGTGGCGCCGCGGGCCTTGAGGGAGGCGATCGCCTTCTGCAGGGCGGTGTCGCCCTCGCCATCGAGATTGGAATTCGGTTCGTCGAGCACCACGAGGGCCGGGTTTCCGAAGAGCGCCCGGGCGAGACCGACGCGCTGGCGCTGCCCGGCCGACAGGTGGGCGCCGTTCTCGCCGATATCGGTCTCGTAACCATCGGGCAGGCCGAGGATCAGTTCGTGGCAGCCGGCGGTCTGGGCGGCCTCGACCACGGCCTCGGCCGGGGCATCGGGGTCGAAGCGGGCGATATTGTCACGTACGCTGCCGGCGAACAGGTCGACCTGCTGGGGCATGTAGCCGACCTGCGGACCGAGGCGTTCGCGCGGGAT